>NZ_JBIAXP010000016.1:131909-222596 GCF_042896795.1 Kitasatospora sp. NPDC001261 | reverse complement strand
GGCGGCGGCGGGCGCGCCCCGCCCCCCCCCCCGCCGGCCCCCCCCCCCCGGGCGCGCCCCCCCGCCCCCCCCCCCCGGGGGGGGCCCCCCCCCCCCCCCGCCGGCCCCCGGGCCCCGGACGCCGGGCTGTGGTGCGGCGTCGATGCTACGCACTCTCCCGCCCAGGGCCTTCGAGCGGACCGTGACCGATCCGGTCGCGGTCCGCTCGAACCCGCACGACGCGCTGGTAGTCCGCCGACCCCAGCCCGTGCGCTGTCGCCCCCCTCACCAGGCGACCGGCAGGACGAGCGGGCGGGTGAACAGGTTGTCCTCGTCCCAGGGGAGTTCGTCCGCGTCGATCGCGAGGATGAGCCTCGGGAACCGGGTGAAGAGTGCTTCGAAAGCGATCCGCAGGTGCGCCCGGGCCAGTGAGGCGCCCAGGCAGAAGTGCGGGCCGGCGCCGAAGGTCCTCGATCCGTCCGTACGGCGGTGGATGTTGAACCGGTGGGGGTGCTTGTAGTGATCCGGGTCCCAGGTCGCCGCGATCATCGGCGTGACGACCGACTCCCCCGCGCGGATCGGCACGCCGCGGATCTCGGTGTCCTCCAACGCGACTCGCGGGTTGGACAGGTAGCCGTTGTGGTGGAACCGCAGGACCTCCTCCACGACGGCGGGCCACAGCCGCGGGTCTTCGAGGACGCACTGCAGCTCCTCGGGGTGCCTGAGCAGGGTGACGATGCCCGTGGACGCCGAGGAGACGAGCGGTTCGATCCCGGTGACGAGCAGGTAGCTGACGGTGCCGTGCAGCTCGTCGGAGGTGATCTCGTCGGCCTGACGGGCCGCGATCAGGGCGCCGATCGGTTCGGTCGGGTCGGGAGCGGACCACTTGTCCGCGACGATCTCGGCGGCCAGTGCGCCGATCTGCTCGGTGGCGGCCGAGACGTCCGTCCGGTCGGCGTTCTGGCTGGTCTGCTCACGGAAGCAGCCGTGCAGCGCCTGGCGCCGGTCCGCCGGGATGCGGAGCAGCCCGCAGCTGACCCGCAGGGCGAGGGGCGCCGTGTAGGCGCTGACCAGATCCGCGGGGTTGCTTCCCGCGGCCATCGCCGTCAGCAGGTCCTCGGCGTGCGCCGCGATGGCGGTGGAGTACCGTTCGGCGGCTCGCCGGTTGAACAGCGGGTTGAGGATCTGCCGCACCCGGGTGTGCCGGGGCGGGTCCAGGTTGAAGATGCCCCCGGGCACGGAGTTGAAGTCCTCGCCGATCAGTCGCGGCGCGCCCGGGTAGACCAGGTCCCTGGAGAAGCGCGGGTCGGTCAGGACTCCGGTGATGTCGTCGTGGCGGGTCAGCAGCCAGGTGGTCTGCCCACTGGGCATGCGCAGCGGGCAGACCGGGCGCTCCCGCCGCAACGTGGCGTACAGCGGCGGCGGGGTCCCGTGCTCCCCCGCGGGCAGCGGCCACTGGAGGATGTCGGTGTCCGACAGGGTCACGACTGGGCTCCTCTGGTACCGGCGTTCGGCGGCGCGGCCTGCTCGACGGCCGGTGCCACGGCCGGCTCGACGGCCAGTGCGATGGTGGCGAAGCCGTGGCCCGGCGCCGGCGCCAGGGCCGGGACCTCGCCGTTCCACAGGGCGAGCTGCAAGGGCCAGGGACGGTTGTAGAGGAGGAGGGCGGTCCGGGTCCCCGTGATGCCGGGCAGGTCCAGGACGAGCGGGAGTTCGGCGAGGACGTAGCCGAGGTTGAGTTCGATCTGCGCCGGGGTCGGCTCGCCGCCGAGGACCGTCATGAGGTAGCCGCGGGATGCTTCCCGGCACAGTTCCCGTAACCGGCCGTCCGAGCGGAAGGCGTCGTCGACCTGGGCGCGCAGCTCGCGGTAGCGCTTCCGGTTGACGAGCCGGGTCCAGCTGTTGACCCGGTCGTGCGGGTTCGGGCCGGAGGCGTGGAGGGCGCGCCGTGCCGCCGCGCGCATCCTGCGCACGGCCCGGGTCGCGCTCTGTGCGGCCTCCCGGGGTGCCCGCCCGCAGGCGATGAGGCCGAAGGCCGTCTCGTAGCCGGGCAGGACGGCTTCGACGTGCCGAAACCTTCCGGCAGCCCAGGCCAGCAGGGTCTCGACGGTCGCGGGCCGGTAGAACCCGTTGAACGGGCTCAGTCCGAACACCGCGGCCTCACCGGTGTCGAGGATCTCCCGCGACTGCTCGTTGAGCGGGTGGACCGTGACGGCTTCCGCCGGGACCGCGATCACAGGCTCCGCCGCCAGTACGCGCCGCAGACGTCGATCCGTCGGATCGGGTCGTCGATCCGCTGCTCCTCACGGAAGTCGTGGACAGCGGCCCGGCACGCCGGGATGACGTAGTCGTCGATGATCACGAACCCTCCGGTGGACAGCCTGGGGTACAGGTGGGTCAGGGCGTCCCAGGTGGATTCGTAGAGGTCGCCGTCGAGCCGGAGCAGCGCCAGCTTCTCGACCGGCGCCTGGGGCAGGCTGTCCCGGAACCGGCCCGGGAGGAAGGCGACGTGGTCGTCCAGCAGCCCGTAGCGGCGGAAGTTCTCCGCCACCTCCTCCTGGGGCACGCCGAGGACCCCGTTGGCCTCGTGCAGGGCCAGTTCGCGGTCCAGGGGGTGCCCGTCCGCGCCCACCTCGGGGATGCCGGTGAAGGAGTCGGCCACCCACACGCGGCGGTCGGTGATGCCGTGCGCCTTCAGGAAGGCACGCATGAAGATGCAGGCCCCGCCGCGCCAGACGCCGGTCTCGATGAGATCGCCGTCGACGCCGTCCGCGACGACCCGCTCCAGGCAGTCGTGCAGGTTGTCCAGCCGCTCCCTTCCGATCATCGTGTGCGCGGCAGCGGGCCAGTCCAACCCTCCGTGCCGCTCCTCGGCCTGGTAGCCGGTCGGTCCGTCCGGAGTGAGCCCACCGTCCTGGTAGATGACATTGGTCAGGACCTTCTTCATGAGGTCCAGGTAGAGGTGCCCGTCACTGTCGCAGTCATCCACTGGCTGTCTCCCTGGCAGGTCGGTTTTGGTCCGGATCGGTCCGGATCGGTCCGGAGGGCTTGGCGGACGTCACGCTGGTGGTGCGGACCACCCGCGGTCGATGAAGTCGGGAGCGCCCTCCTCGGAGTTGACGCCCTTCTCGACGAAGGCGAGGTTGTGGTAGACCGTCAGAGCCACGGCATGCCGGTCGGCGTAGGACGGTCCGGGCGCTGCCGCCGGTGGCACCCACTCCCGGTGGTGCAGGCCGTCGACGAGCTGCTTGAGCAGGCCGACCGAGGTTCCGGGCCCGGCGACGGGGCCGGCGGTGCCGCCGTAGCCGGGCCAGTAGGCGGTCTGGAGATCCTCGACGACGTACAGCCCGCCGGGCCGCACGTGCGGGAACAGGGCGGTGAAGGAGGCTCGCACATGGGCGTTGAGGTGGCTGCCGTCGTCGATGACGATGTCGAACGGCCCGAACCGACGGCCGAGGTCGTCCAGGAGTCCGGGGTCGCCCTGGTCCCCGACGGCGGTGGCGATGCGGGGGCCCCGAACACCGGGTTTGGGGACGATGTCGAGCCCGAGGACCAGTCCCGCCGGGAAGTAGCGCTGCCACATGCGCAGTGACGCGCCGCCCTGGTCGGGTGCGTCGTAGCCGCCGATCCCGATCTCCAGCACTCGGACCGGCGCGTTCCGGAAGCGGGCGAAGTGCCGCTCGTAGTGCTGGGTGTACCAGTGGAGGTCGGCCCACTTGTCCGAGCCGAACCGGGTCGAGAGCCCGCCGAGGTCGACCGGGTGCCGTTGGCAGGCGGCCACGACCGCCTGGACCGCGACCGCCAGCCGCTGGCGTTCGCGGACGATCGCGGTGAGCCCACCGGGGGCCGGGCCGAGCGCGTTCAGCTCGGCGCAGGTGGTGACCCGCCGACTGGTCCGGCGATCGGTGCCGGGGCCGTAGAGGCCGCGCAGGAGGTCGACGGCGTCATGGGTGATCCGCACCGGCGCCGCCTGCCAGCCGTCCCGCTTCGAGGTCAGCCCGTCGCGGTCGACGGTGAGAAGACGACAGGCCCGTTCACCGTCCGACGTGAGCTCGAAGGCGAGGTGCGCGGCGCCGTCCACCGGCACCGGATCGCACCGCACGGCCAGTTCCTCGACGACGACCTCCGCGACCCGGTCGAGCCCGAGGTCGGCGACGGCCCGCGCCAGCCGGTGCTCGTCGGCCGCCGCGCGCAGCAGCGGTTCGATCGCGGGCCAGCCGGGGCCGGCCGCCGCGCCCGTGGGGGCGTCGCCGGCCGGTGCCGCGGTCGGGGCGCCGGCCGGTCCAGGGCCGGTGCGGGTCATGACGCGGCCTCGACCAGCTGCCGGACGACCTGCTCGGGGCCGGGCATCGCCTTGATCTCCTCCCGGACCTGCCGGCAGGCCTCTCGGATCCGCCGGTCGGTCAGTGCGCGGTGGATGCCGTCGGCGAGTGCCGCGGGGTCGATGTCCCGGTCGGGGAACGCCACCCCCACCCCCCGCTCCACCACCGCTTGTGCGTTCACCGGCTGATCCGCCACCTGGGGCAGGACCAGCTGTGGCACCCCGTTGGCGAGTGCGGTGAAGGTGGTGCCCGACCCGCCGTGGTGGACGACGGCGGCGCAGCTCGGCAGCAGAGCGCTGAGCGGCGCCCAGTCGACGGCACGGAGGTTCGGCGGGAGCGGCCCCAGGCCGGACAGATCCGCCCCGCCCGTGGTGAGGACGACCTCGGCGTCCTCGGCAGCCAGCGCGTCGACCACGTCCCGCAGGACCGGGGTTCCACCGACCGCGGGAAGCACCGATCCCCAGGTGACGCAGATGCGTGGGCGCCGCGGCGCAGTGCTCACCCAGTCGGGCAGCACGGCACCGCCGTTGTACGGCACGTACCGCATCGGCCATCCGGCCTTGGCGTCCGGAGGGCGCAGGCTCTCCGGGCACAGGTCGACCGTCGCCACCGGACCGGTGAGCGCACCGGTGATCCCGTGGCGTGCCCGCACGTCCTCCAGTGCGCTCAGCACCGCGGCGAAGGACGGGTAGGGCAGCCCGATCCCGTGCATCACGCAGGGGATTCCGGTGGCCTCGGCGGCGAGCTGACCGCCGGCCAGGAAGGTCGTGAAGACCAGGAGGTCCGCGCGCCACCGGCGGATCAGGTCCACGGTGCCGTCCACCATCCGGCCTCCCACCCCGAGGACCAGGGCGGCGACGTCCTCGCGCGCGGGGTCCGGCCGATCGGCGGCCGTCGGGCCCGGCCGGCCCGCCGCACCGGTGAACCGGCGCCAGGCGTCGGACAGGTCGTACCGGTCCGGCCGGTTCTTCGTGACCCGGACACCGAGCCGGTGGTAGGCGTCGGCGGCGTCGCCGTCGGATACGTCCACGGCGGCCAGGCCCGAACGCGCGGCCATGTCCAGGCTCGGTCCGGTCGCGGCCACGAGTACCTCGTGGCCGGCCGACTGCGCCGCCCACATGGTGGGCACCGCGGGCATGAGGTGGCCGACCCCGGGTGCCACCACGAACAAGATGCGCACGAAGTGCTCCTAACCGGCTGGAGGCATCGAGGACCGCCGAATTCGGCGTGATTCGTTGGGATTGTCCAGCTCGGCCACACCGTATTCAAGTACGCCGGGCCGGGACCGTCACCCCGGGACCGATCGCACCGGATTGCCTGGCACGCGCATTCCGGGGGAGCTTGACCGGAAGCAAGGGACACGAGAACGTGTCACGCGACGGTCATTCCAACAGAGTTCGGACAAAGGGATTTCATGTGATGAGCACATTCTCGGATCCCATGGCGGACAGGAAAGTCGATTCGGCCACACCCATCGAATGCCTCAGGCTGGCCGGAGACGACACCCGCTCCCTGCACTCCGTCGTCCACTCCTTCGAACTGGCCGATCTCACGGCCGTGTTGGTCGACGAGATCCTGTTCCGCTGCGATCCACCGGGCAACGCCGATCCGGTCACCGTCGTCCTGGACGTCACGCGCGGCGAGGAGCGGGTCAGCACCTCCTTTCTCGTCCAAGCCGGTCGACCGGTCGGCCTGAACGGTGCGGACG
Source organism: Kitasatospora sp. NPDC001261 (assembly GCF_042896795.1). NCBI lineage: Bacteria > Bacillati > Actinomycetota > Actinomycetes > Kitasatosporales > Streptomycetaceae > Kitasatospora > Kitasatospora sp. NPDC001261. The sequence goes on along the minus strand of NZ_JBIAXP010000016.1, from coordinate 216,587 downwards.
GCCCGGCCGCACTCTTCCGCATCGAATACGATGTGCTCGACCTGGTACGGGAGTTGTTCGGGCCGTCCGCACCCGGCGGGCCGGCGAACCGACGGACCGAGCTGCGGTTCGTCCCGGAGTCCATGACAGTGGAGGGTGTTCGCCCGCTCGGCTCGATCATGGCGGCGGCCAGTACCATCCTCACCGGCTGCTCCTCCGACCACCCCGGACTCGCCCGGCTGGCCCTGCGCCACGACTCGGACAAGTGGGGCGGCCTGCACTGGTTCGCCGCGCTGTACGAACGCCACCTGCGTCAGCTGCGCGACCAACCCGTCCGGGTGCTCGAAATCGGAATCGGCGGATACGACCACCCCACCCTGGGTGGCGGGTCATTGAAGATGTGGAAACACTACTTCCCGCGCGGTCTGGTATTCGGCGTCGACCTGTACGACAAGAGCGGCCTCGATCAACAGCGCCTGCACACACTGAAGGCGGACCAGAGCGACCCCGCCCAAATGATCGAAATCGCCGAACGGCACGGTCCGTTCGATATCGTCATCGACGACGGAAGTCATATCAACGAACACGTCAGGACAACATTCCGGGCACTATTCCCCCACGTCCGCGCCGGAGGCCTCTACGTCATCGAGGACCTGTGGACCTCCTACGCCCCGGGCTTCGGCGGAAACGAGGACCCGGAGGCGTGCGACAGCACCACGCTCGGCCTCGTCAAACGGCTCGTCGACGACCTGCACTACGAGGAGCAGCCGTTGAAGACCACCGGCGGAGTCGGTCCGTCCCTGGCCGGAATGCACCTCTACCGCAACATCGCGTTCCTGGAGAAAGGCCGCAACGCCGAAGGGGGGATCCCGGGCTGGATCCGCCACTGAGTCCGCAACACCGCTCGTTCCACAGGCAGAGTCCAGCGAAAAGCCAGGCGGACCCCAGCACGGCGCGGGCCTCGTCGAGGGTGCGACAGTGCGTCCGACCGGGGTCGGCGATCATCACCTCGCAGTCCCGACCGGCGGTCAGGAATCGAACCGCCCGGGGCGGTCGGCGACCGACCGTCCCGGGCGCCGGACCGCGCCCGGCGGCCCCGTCAGGACCACCCCCACTGCGGCTTGGCGCCGTAGGGGCCGTTCTCGAGGCCGATGTCCCCGTACTGGTACTTGTTGTTGGGGAGGGCGAAGACGTACTCGTGCGGGTCGGCCGCTGCGCCCTCCAGCTTGTCCGGGGCGCTGTGGTAGCCGAGCGCGTAGAGCTTCTTGGACGGATCCCAGCTGTTGTAGCAGGCGATGGCCTTGAGCTTGGTCTTCATGTGGGCGTCGGGGATGTTCAACACGTAGGCGGCGCCCCTGCTGCGGTCGGGGAGCTCGTGGTCGTAGGCGTAGACGAAGTTGAAGCGCACATCGGTGAGCTTGCCCTCCCTCGCCAGCTGCACGGCCGCGTCGGTGATCGCCTTGTGGGTCGCGCTGACCTCCAGCCAGCCCGCGGTGAACTTGTGCGAGGCGCCCGGGTACTGATCCGCGATGGACGCGATCTTCGACTTGACCGTGCTGGTGAACTTCTTGAAGGCGTCGTCCCCGCCCCACGCGGAGTCGGGGAGCTTGAGGTTGATCACCTTGTCGACGCCGAGGCGGGCCGCCGAGGCCATGAACTCGGCGGTCCGGGCGGGCACGATGACGCTGTCACTGGCGCTCGCAGGTATGGTCGGCCAGTTCAGCCCGTGGTGGCCGCGGGCCACGCACGGATGCCGGCGGTCCTCTGTGGTCATCGGACAGGGATCGGTGTTCATCCGCCTCGCCAGCCCGTCGTTCTCACCCCGTGTCACCAGCACCAGGTACACGGGCCGTCCGGCCGCCTTGTGCTCCAGGATCGACCCGGCCAGACCCAGCGCCTCGTCGTCCTGGTGCGGCGAGTAGAAGATCGCCGGGGCTGACGCGGCCGACGCCCTGCCCCCCGACAGACCGGTACCCAGGAGCGTGGCCCCGGCCAGCGCCCCCGCCGTCAGCACCCGCCGCCGGGACAGACCCGCCCCTCCGTTGTCCACCATTGCCGCCTCCTGCCGACCCCACCGGGCCGGCCCGTACCCCGGCCCGCCGTCGCCGGTGGCAGCGGAGGAGTCGAAGCGGTGGAGGAAGTGACGATCGGCCATGGGCAGGCTCCTTGGACAGCGGCCCCACGGGGCGGCACGGGAAACGGGAGTCGACGGTGACGGCGGACGAACCACCAGGTCACGCCCCCGACGCTACAGAGCGCCCCCGTCACCCGGCGTCACCCACCGGAACGGGGACCGTACTCCCGCTCCCACCCTCGCCCGGCACCGTGCTCCCGGGACCCACCCCGCCCATCGGCGGGGGTGGCGGCGCACCTTACCGGCTCCACGGCCGGCGGATCCGCCCCGCCGGCCGCCTCGCCCTGCCCTGCCCGGTCGTGCGGGAGCACGGGACGTCGGACCAGTCGACTTCCCGTGCTCCCGGTGCGGCAGGGAGCCCGCTACCTCGCGCCGGCGCACAGCGCGGGGCTCGTCCTCATGGGGTCGGTGCCGGCCGGAGCACGAAGCCGCAGTTCAAACCATTCGAGGATCAGGCCCGGGTGCGATTGCATCGGCTGTGCTGAGGACGTTTTCACGACGGCGAGGATCGTTCGCCCCACGAGGGCCTACCCCGCACGCGTTCCGCGCTGCCGAGCCGTGGACGGCGGCTCAGCGGTGCTCGGGGGTCCCAGTCTCCCTCCGCACTCGGACCGGGCACCCAACCTCGTGTACCGGTCACATTGCGGCGGTGGCACTTACCGGCGTGATTCGGCAGGATCCCCTTCATGAGGTCTCAGGACACAGGGTTGTCACCCGCGTGGGTTGCGCGGAAGGTCGTGGCGTACGACGAACTCCAGGCCGTGGCGGGCTCGCTGTGGTGGTTGCAGTCCGACCCCGATCACGGCGGCGTCCGGCGCGTGATGTGTTCGGAGGGCTCCGGCAACGCCTTCGCGGTGACGCCATCCGACTTCTCCGTCGGGGGTGAGCTCCACGCCTACGGCGGCGGTAGCTTCGCCGTGACGGAGGGCGCGGTGTGGTTCGTCGGGGACGGCGGCTCCGTCTTCCGCCAACCGCTCGGCCGCGCGCCGGACAGGATCGTGTCCATCCATGGCTCCGAGCACTATGGCGACCTCACTCCGGGTCCGGACGGCAGCGTCTTCGCGGTCCGTGGTGACGGCGCTGCGGACGAGATCGTCGCGGTGACTCCGGCCGGAGACGTTCAGATCCTGGTTCGCTCCTCCGAGTTCCTCTCCTGCCCCCGGCTCGCCGGGGACGCCCTGGCGTACCTGGAGTGGGGCCGGGACCAGATGCCTTGGGACAGCTGCCACCTCCTGCTGGCCGACATCCGTTCCGGCCGCTCCGGAGCGGGCCGGGTCGTCGCAGGCGGCTCCTCGGAGTCCGTGGTCCAACCGTCCTGGGGGCCGGACGGACTGCTGTACTTCATGTCCGACCGAACGGGTTGGTGGAACCTCTACCGGCTTCGCGACGACACGGTGACGCCGGTCCTGCCCATCGATGCGGACTGCGCGCCGGCGCCCTGGGAAGCGGGCTACCAGTCGTACGGATTCGCCCCCGACGGCACCGTCGTGCTGACCGTCCTGAACGGGTTCTCCACCGAACTCATCGCCGTCGATCCCACCGGCGGTCGGCGCCGGCTCGGCCCGAACCTCACCTCGGTGAAGCCGTACATCGCGGTCGACGAAGGCCAGCTCGCCGTGATCGGCTCCTCCCCCTCGTCCGCCCCAAGCTTGTGGTCACTCGACCTCACAGCACAAGCCGACACCCTGGCCACTCCGGTGGGCACCCGGTCAGGGGCCGTTCCGCCTTGGACGCCTGTCCCGCCGTCGGTCGACACCGCACGGGGTACGGACGGTCGCGTCTCCTTCCTGCTGCACCGGCCGGCGGGAACAACGGCGCCCGTGTCACTTCTGGTGCGGGCGCACCCCGGTCCGACGGACGATGTGCCCCTGCGGCTGGACTGGACGACTCAGTTCTTCGTCAGCCACGGCTTCGCCGTCGCCGAGGTCCTCTACCGGGGCAGCACCGGCCTGGGTCGCGCGTACCGGCAGGTGCTGCACGGCCATTGGGGCGAGTACGAGGTCGAGGACTGCGCCGCCGTGGCCGAGCACCTGCGCTCGACCGGCGCGGCACTGCCCGGGGCGATGTTCATCAGCGGCGCGAGCGCCGGCGGGTACACGGCGCTCCAGGCGGCGAGTCGTCCGGGGCCGTTCACCGGTGCGACGGCCACCTCGGCGATCATCGACCCCGCACGGTGGGAGCTGTCCGTCCCGGAGTTCCAACGCCCCCACGCGGCCGCCCTCCGCGGGCCTGCCGGAGCGGTGACGCCGAAACGGATCCGTTGTCCCGTACTCGTGATTCACGGCACCGCCGACACCATCACGTCCGCCGAGGAGGCCATGCGGTTCGCCCAGGACCTGGCCGCCCTCGGCGGTGCGCACGACAGCCTGCTGCTGGAGGACGGCGACCACTACCTGTCGGCGCCCGCCGCCCGGGAACAGGCCCTCCGCGCCGAACTCGACTTCTACCGCCGCCTCATGACCCGCCCAAGAGCTTGACGGCCATGCCGTCGGCCTCGGGCAGCACGGCCCGGGCGAACTCGCGCAGCTCCCGGGCCGGGGCGCAGTCGGCATGGACCCGCAGCTCGGCCAGGACGCCGGCCACCCGCTCGACGCACCGGCCTGACCCCGTCCTGGCCGCGTAGGCGACGGCGTCCCGACCAGCCGCGCACGCCCGGTCGAGGTCTCGAGTGCGCAGCCAGGTGGCGGCGAGCAGGACGGTGTCGATCGCCCGCCGACGGACCCTGTCCTCCCCCACTCCGCTGAGCGCCTCGGCGAGTTGGCTCCTCGCGGCCGGGGCGAGTTCCTCGACCACGACGCCGGCAGGCTCGACACCAGCTTCGCCCAGGAGGGCCGGTACGGCGACTTCGTCCTGCTGACCGGCATCGAGGCCTGGAGCGTCTGCGAGCACCACCTGCTCCCCTTCCGCCTCGACGTCTCCATCGCCTACGTGCCGGACACCGCCGTCCTCGGCCTGTCCAAGCTGGTACGGCACCTGGAGGCCCGCACCCACGCCCTCCAGCTCCAGGAACGCATCACGCACAACGTCGCCCACGACCTCGCCAAGGCCGCCGCCACCGACGACGTCGCCGTCTTCACCACCGGCGAGCACCTGTGCATGAGCATGCGCGGCGTCAAGGCCACTGCGGTACGCACCACCACCATGTGCCGCCTCAGCCGCACCGAGAGCGACCCCTCCCTCGCCGCCCGCATCGAACGCCTCGCACTGCCCGTCCGCCTGTAGCCGCTGCTGACCTGCGGATCCTGCGTCGGCCAGGCACGAGTTCAGCGGTGCTCGGGGTTCTCGAAGTCGAAGCGGCAGCCGGCGTCCCACTCGGAGCGCTGGTTGCCGTGGGCCGGGATGCCGCCGGCGTCCTTGAGCATGCGGGCCAGGTGGAGCTGGTTCCAGGTCATGAAGGTGGTGTTGCGGTTGGTGAAGTCGTTCTCGGGCCCGCCGGAGCCGGGGTCCAGGTAGGACGGGCCGGGGCCGGCCTCGCCGACCCAGCCGGCGTCGGCCTGGGGCGGGATGGTGTAGCCGAGGTGCTGGAGGCTGTAGAGGACGTTCATCGCGCAGTGCTTGGCGCCGTCCTCGTTGCCGGTGATCAGGCAGCCGCCGACCCGGCCGTAGTAGGCGTACTGGCCCTCGGAGTTGAGGATCGAGGAGCAGGCGTAGAGCCGCTCGATGACCTTCTTCATGACGGAGGAGTTGTCGCCGAGCCAGACCGGCCCCGCCAGGGTGAGGATGTCGGCGGCCATCACCTGGGAGTAGATGACGGGCCACTCGTCGGTCTCCCAGCCGTGTTCCGTCATGTCAGGCCAGACGCCCGTCGCGATGTCGATGTCCACCGCCCGCAGGACGTCGACCGCGACACCCTGGCGTTCCAGGATGCCGGTGCTGACGTCGATCAGTCCCTGGGTGTGGCTGCGCTCCGGGGAGCGCTTCAGGGTGCAGTTGATCACCAGGGCGCGCAGGTCGGCGTAGGACGTCGTCGGGTCCGGCACGGATTCCTCCTCCAGGAGCGGCAGGAGACCGGTCGGGCCGCGGACTCCCGGTACAGCTCAGCAGTCCGGCCTCCTGGGCGCTCGCGGAACTGGGCCGGTCGCCTGACGGCACAGCACCTGATCAAACCGTTCGGGGCCGGCGGCCCGGTCCCGATTCCGGCCGGTCCCCCTACTGGCCCGCACGCACGCCCTCGACGAGGATGGCCGTCGAGCGCAGGAGGACGGCAGCACCGGCGGAGGCGCCGGTCGGGCTTGGGGAGAGGGCGACGACGTGCCGTTACGCATCCACTTCACCATGGAGGACCTCGCGCGGACCCGCGTCGCCGACGGACCGGCGCCCTGCATCGAGCTGAGCACCGCGGCACGGCAGCTCCAGGAGCGCACCCAGCCGGTACGGCTCGGGGCCTGGCGCCACCGCACCCTGTCCGCCCTGCAGCCCGCCTCGCGCATGGTCCTCGCCCTCATGCCCTCGCGCGGGCGGATCACCGACTTCCTGAGCGGCGCGAACGCCGCGACGCCCGCCGAGCTGATCGAACAGGTCCGTGCCACGCCCCGGAGCCGCGTACGGGCCAGCCTGGAGAACACGGCCAGGCACCAGCCCCTGCCCTCGTGGGCCCGCCGGCTGCCCGACGACCCGCTGCTGCTACGGCAGTTGTGCGACAGCCTGGAGCACGTGGCCGGCCACGCCCTCGTCCCGCACTGGCGGGAGGTCGAGGCCTTGACGGCGGCCGACGCGGCGGTGCGGTCCCGCCAGCTGCTCGGCGGCGGCGTCGAGGCGCTGCTCGCGCGCGTCAACCCGCGGCGGGTCCGCTGGCGGGCGCCCGTGCTGGAGATCGCGACGGTCTCCGGTCTGGACGCCGACGTGCACCTGGCCGGGCAGGGGATGCTGCTCCAGCCGTCGGTGTTCGCCGTCGAGGCCCCGATCGTCAACCTCGACGCGGTGCCGCAGCCGGTCCTCACCTATCCGGTGGCCCGGCTCCAGGAGGGTGCGGCCATGCCGCTGTTCCCGGCCCTCCCGTCCGGCGGCCGTCGGGAGTCGCCGCCGGCGGTCGGCGCCGTCGGATCCCTGCTGGGCCACACCCGGGCGGCGGTGCTCGGCGCCATCGCCGGTCACCCGGGCTGCTCGACCCGGCAGCTCGCCGCGCTCGTCGGCATCTCCATGGCCAGCGCCAGCGAGCACGCCACGACGCTGCGCAACGCGGGCCTGATCGCCACCCACCGGGACCGTCAGACGGCCGCCCACGTCGCCACCCCGACGGGCATCGCGGTGCTCGACGCGCCCTCCGGACGGCCCTGAGCGGCCTCCTACCACCCCACCGATCAGCCGGCGCCGGACCGGCGCACGGCTTCCTCCCAGAGGTCCAGCCCGGCTCGCAGGAGTTCACGTACGACCGCGGTCTCCTCGTCCGTCAGGGCTTCCTCGTCGGCGGCCGGTTCGAGGGTGTCGCCGCCGAAGACCTTCTCGTAGGCACTGTCGTGGACCGGCCCCTGGGTGGGAAGGGGCGGGCCGGCCGTCACGCTGTGGGCGAGGTCTTCGAAGAAGTTCCACGCCTCCAGCAGCAGTCCCGCCGGCACCGGGCCGGGGTCGGGGCCGGGCTCGGGGTGCTCGACCCACCGCCGTACGGCGGCCAGATCGAGCGTGCCCTCGCCCTCCCAGACGAGCTGCCGGCCGTTGCGATCACAGTGGTCCCGCAGCGTTTCGATGTCCCGGAAGACGAGGAGTCCTCCGAGGTCGTCGACGAGGAGCTCATCGGGTGCGTCGCCCTCGCCGGGCCGCCAGATCACCGTCAGGTCCCCGCTCCTGGTCGCGATGCGGTACGGATAGTGGTCGGCCATGCGGGTCTCCCGTGGTGTCGCGGCGCCACCCGCCGCGCGGGTCGTTCTGCCCGCAGTGATCGTCACACACGAGGGCTGCCGGGAGAGGGCAGAGGGGGAGCGACTCAGGCCTGGTCGGCCCGGCGGATGACGAGCATGTCCTGGGTGTGGCCGATGCCGTAGCCGCCGCCGGGGAGGGCGAAGTGCTCCTGGACGTAGGCGGCCAGGGCCGCGCGGGAGGGGCGGGGGTCGAGGGTGGCCAGGTCGGCGACGTTGACCATGAACTCGGCGACGTCCACCGCCTCGGCGAGGTCGGGCGCGCGGTAGTGGAGGTCGAGGGTTTCGAGGGCGTAGTCGTGCTCCGGGTGCCGCTCGTGCAGGCGGTCGGCGAGCGGGGCCAGGTCGTAGCGGACGCCGGTGAAGTGCGCGGCCATCCGCATGCACGGGCTCTCCGGGTTCTGGAGCACGACCAGGAGGGTGCCGCCGGGGGCCGTCCAGTCCAGGGCGCGGCTGACGGTGCCGAACCAGTCCGCCTCGGGCACGTAGTAGAGCACGTGGGAGAGGTGGACGAGGTCCGCCTGCTCGGGCGGGTGGACCCGGTCGAGCGGTTCCGGGAGGACGAGGGCGTCGGGGCAGGCCACGCCCAGCTTCTCGCGCATCGCGGCGCTGGGTTCCACCGCGATCGTGCGGTCGAAGGAGCGGCTCAGGTGGGCGGTGGTGCGGCCGTCGCCCGCGCCGAGGTCCAGCAGGACCCGGCGATGCGGCAGGGTGGCCACGATCTCGCTCAGCCGGGCGTGGGTGATCGGCTTCTCGTCCGTCCCGGCCAGGAACAGTTCGAACGCCCGGCGGTAGTCGGCGCTCGTCACGTCCAGGACCCGGACCGGGTCCGCGTCCCTCGTCGTCGTCTCCACCTGTCGGCCTCCCCTGTTGACGGTGTGCCAGGTGGCGCCCATTGCACCCCGGGGCGGCGGCGCGGGGGTGCAGGGACGTTCCTGCCCGCGTGTCGTCCACACCGCTCCGCGACCGCCAGGCCCCGTTTAATCGGTGGCCCGGCGTCCGTGGCGGCTCCTACAGTGTCCGCCTGATCAAGAACGCCCAGGGAGCCGGACATGCGTGTGCACTACCCCCGGACGCCGCATCTGCCCTGGTCACCGGGCGCCGCGGCGGACGACGTACGGGCCGGGGACCTGTCCGCGCTGGCCGGCGCCGAGGTCGTCGTCACCGAGAAGCTCGACGGCGAGAACACCACGCTCTACCGCGACGGCCTGCACGCCCGCTCGCTGGACTCCGCCCACCACCCCTCCCGCGCCTGGGTGAAGGGCCTCCAGAGCCGGATCGCCCCGCGCATCCCGGACGGCTGGCGGATCTGCGGCGAGAACCTGTTCGCCCGGCACTCGATCCCGTACACCGACCTGGAGAGCTGGTTCTACGGCTTCTCGGTCTGGACGGGCGGCGCCGACGGCGGGGACCTCGACGGCGACCACTGCCTGGACTGGGACGACACCGTCCGCTTCCTGCGCCGCCTCGGTGTGCCCGTCCCCCGGGTGCTGTGGCGCGGCCGCTACGACGAACGGGCCCTGCGCGCCCTGCGGTTGGACCTCGACCGGCAGGAGGGGTACGTGGTGCGGACGGTCCGGGGCTTCTCCCGGGCCGAGTTCGGCGAGCGGGTCGCCAAGTGGGTCCGTCCGCGGCACGTGCGTACCGACACCCACTGGATGCACGCCGCGGTGGTGGAGAACGGGCTCGCCCCGGGCTCCGCGCTCTGGGCCGTGCGCTCCGGTGCGCTGCCCGAGCCCGCCGCCCTCGCAGCGGCCTTGGGCATACCCGAACTCTCCTGCTCCCCCGATGAGTTGGCCGAGGTGTCGGCCCGGCTGGACGAGCTGGGCCGAGGCGGGGACGCCCGGCTGGCCGGCGTGCTCGCCACCGCGCTGCGCACCGCCCACCGCCAGTCGCTGGCACCGCTGCTGGCCGGGCCGCTCGGGCTGCCGCTGGCCCGGCGGGTCGCCGACCTGGTCGGGCTGCACCCCGCCCTCCAGCACCCGTACCCGGACGAGGAGCGCCGCGCCGGGCTGGTCCGGCTCTCGGCGGCCGCCGACCTCGGAGTGCTGCACGCCGTCGCGGCGACCGCCGCCCCCGGACGGGCGGAGCGCGAGCAGGTCGCCTGGTCGGCGCTGTACGCCGAGGACGCCGGGCTGCTCGCCGAGGCTCCGCTCGCCCGGCTGCGGGCCGAGCTGCGGACGGCGCTGGCCGGTCTGGACCGCGACGCCGCCGACCGCTGCTGGGCCCAGGCCCGCGAGGCGTACGCCCTCGGCCGGATCGCCACCGCCGAGGAGGCCGTCGCGGCCACCTGGCGCTGGCGCGACGGCCGGTTCCCCCGACTGGTCCACCTGTGCGGCCCCTCCGGCAGCGGCAAGAGCAGCTTCGCCGCCGGGCTCACCGGCGTGACCGCCCGGATCAGCCTGGACGACCTGCGCGCCGCCCGGGGCTCGCGCGCCGACCAGCGCGACAACGCCGATGTGCTGCGCGAGGGCCTGGCCCGGCTGGACGCCGCCCTGGCCGCCGCACCGGCCCCCGGCCCTGGAGAATCCACCGGTGACCCTGCGGGATCCACCGGCGCCACCGCCGTCTGGGACGCCACCTCGCTCAACCGCCAGCAGCGCTCCCACGTCCACGCCGTCGCCCAGCGCCGCGACGCCCTGGTCACCCAGGTGGTGCTGGTGGTCGGCGAGGAGGAGCTGCTGCGCCGCAACGCCGTCCGCCCGCACCCGGTGCCCGGCCAGGTGCTCACCGCGCAGCTGCACCGCTTCGGCCCGCCCTACCCCGGCCAGGCGCACCGCACCTGGTACGTCGGCCCCGGTGGCACCGTGGAGGACACCGCGGGCACGCTCGACGAGCAGGAGGACTGATGCGCCCCATCGAACAGATCTGCCAGCGCATCCGCTGGGACGCCCGCTTCGACCCGGCCCGGTTCACCCTGGGCGTGCGCCACCGCGACGACCGCACCGAGCGCGTCCCGCTGGAGGCCTTCACCGCCTCCGGCGAGATCCCCTGGCACCGGGTGCACTGGTTCGAGGCGGACGGCGTACGGGTCTGGGACCGCGCCTCGGGCGTGGACCTGCTCGACCACACCGAGGCCGGGCGCCGCACCGACCCGCCGCTCCTGCCCGCGCCCTTCTTCACCGCGACCACCCCGTACGCCTGGCACCCGGACGGCGGCTGGCGGCCGGCCCGGACCGGCGAGACCACCGAGACCACCGAGACCGCCGCCACGGCCACCGGCCTGCGCGTGGTCACCTGGAACACCCTGTGGGACCGCTACGACGCCGACCGGATCGCCACCGCCCGGCGCCGCCCGCTGCTGCTCGCCGCGCTGGCGGCCGCCGACGCCGACGTCATCGCCCTCCAGGAGGTCGAGCCGCAGCTGATCGCCCTGCTGCTGACGGCGCCCTGGGTCCGCGCCGGGTACACCCTCGGCGCCGACCCGCTGGGGCCGGAGGTCGACGACCACGGCCTGCTGCTGCTCAGCCGGCTGCCGGTGCTGGCGGCCGGGCGGCACACGCTGGGCCCGCACAAGGCCGTCACCGCCCTCTCGGTACGGGCCTCCGGCGCTCCGCTGACCGTCGCCGCCGTCCACCTCAGCAGCGACCACTCACCGGACGGCGCCGACCGCCGCCGCTCCGAACTCGCCCGGCTCGCCGAGGGATTGGCGGGCGTGGAGGGAGAGCTGCTGCTGCTCGGGGACTTCAACGACGGCCGCTCCGGCCCGGCCGGCCCGGCCGCCGCGCTCGGCCTGCGGGACGCCTGGGCCGAGGTGCACGGGCCGGGCGACGACACCCCCACCTTCGACCCGACGGCCAACCCGCTCGCCGCGGTCTCCTCGCTGACCGGCCGACCGGGCCGGCTGGACCGCGTCCTGCACCGCGCCGACGGCACCCGCGCCACCGCGGCCGTCCTGCTCGGCGACCGCCCGGACGAGGACGGGCTCCTGCCCTCCGACCACTACGGCGTGGCCGTCGACCTCCTCCTCGAAAGCGGCGACACCGACGGAGCCGCGGTCCTCGACGCCGCGCCCACCGCCCGCACCGCCGTCGCCTGGCTGCCGCCCGAGGAGCTGTGGCCGCCGATCCAGCACCTGCGCGAGGCATACGACCCGCAGGTGCGCCGCTGGCCCCCGCACGTCAACCTGCTGTTCGGCTTCGTCCCGGAGGCCGAGTTCGACCGCGCCCTGCCGCTGCTGGGCGCGGCCGCCGCCGAGGTGGCGCCGTTCACCGCCCGGCTGGAGGGCGTGCACACCTTCGGGCACCGCGAGGACGCCACCGTCTGGCTGGACCCGGCCGCCGCCTCCGCCGCGCCCTGGTCGGCGCTGCGGCACGCGCTGGAACGGCGCTTCCCGCGCTGCCGCGGCCGGGCGGAGGGCTTCACCCCGCACCTGAGCCTCGGGCGCAGCGCCGACCCGCAGCGGGTGGCCGCCGACTGCGCGGCCCGGCTGACCGGGGCCTCGGCCCGGGTCGGCGAGCTGGTGGTGCTCTCCCGCCGGGGCACCGAGCCGATGCGGCCGCGCGCCGTGGTCTCGCTGGGGACCGGCGAGGTTCGGCCGGTGCCCGAGCAACCGCTCGCCTCACCGGCCCCCGAGCCGCCCGAACACGCTTCAGCAGCAACAGAGTTGGCCCGCCGGATCGCGGCGGCCCTGCCCAAGGGCGTGGTGCACACCGTCGGCTCCCGGCGGCTCGGCAGCCAGCTGGACGGAGGCGACCTGGACCTGGTGGTGGCGCTGCCCGGCGCCGCCGATCTGCCCGCCGTCCGTGCCCGGGTGGCGGCCGCGCTGCCGGAGGCCCGGCGGCTGCGCGAGGTCCGCGGTGCCCGGGTGCCGGGGCTCCGGCTGACCGCCGACGGCCTGTCCGTCGACCTCGTGGTGGTCTTCACCGGCGCCCTCGATCCGGCCCAAGCCGTAGACCACCGTGCGGAGTTGGGCGAGGCGGAGGCCGTCGCGCTGAGCGCCGTGACGGACGCCGAGGCGGTCCTGGCGGCGCTCGGCGACCGCCACGCCCGCTTCATCCGACTGGCCCGCCAGGTCAAGGCCTGGGCGCGGGTGTGCGGCCTGGACTCGGCACCCTTCGGCCAACTGCCCTCGCTCGCCTGGTCGGTGCTGGCCGCGCGGACGGTCCTGGATGCGCCCGACGGCCCCGAGGACGACCTCTTCCAGCGCTTCACCGAGACCTGGGCGGGCTGGGACTGGCGCCGGCCCGTCGCCCTCACGGGTGGTCCGACGCCACCCTCCTCGGACCCGCTCACCGTCCTCACCCCCTCCGCCCCGGTCCGCAGCTGCACCACCCAGGTCAGCGCCGACACCCGCGACCTGCTCACCGAGGAGCTCTACCGCGCCTGGGAACTCACCACCGAGGCCGCCGAACCCCCCTGGCCCGCCCTGCTCGCCGCTCCCCCGCTGCACCGCCGGCACGCCGCCTGGGCCGTGGTCAGCGCCGACGAGGAGTCGCTCGGCCTCGCCCGGGGCCGCGTCCGCGCCCTGCTGGCCGCCCTGGAGGACGCCGGGGCCACCCGGCTGCACGCCTGGCCCCACCCGTACCGGACCGCCGACGGCCGCTTCCACCTCCCGATCGGCCTCGGCCCCGCCCCGCTCTCCGCCACCCGGCTCGCCCCGCTCGCCAAGGCCTGGTCCCGGGCCCTGCCCGGCGTCCGGGTCGAGCACGTCGACGGCGGCGGCGCTCCCACCCCGACCCGCTGAACCATCCCTCCTGCCTGGACCACCCCTCCCGCCTGAACCACCCCTCCCGCCTGAACCACCCCTCCCGCCTGAACCACCCCTCCCGCCTGAACCACCCCTCCCGCCTGAACCACCCCTCCTGCCTGGACCACCCCCACCTGCTGGACCGACCCGACCACCCCGATGGGCCGAACCACCCCTGCCCATCGGTCTCTTCTGGACAATCGCCCCCGAAATTTGCCACGGTGAGGACCAGCGGCCCAGTCATCGATCATGCGGCCGAAGCCCCATGGGAGTTCCCCGTGCCCTCCGCCGACTTCCCCGCCTTCTACCTCGGGCAGAGCACCTTCTCCGACCCCGGCGCCCACCTCCCCCGCTACGCCGACCTCCCCAAGGATCCGCGCCGCCTCGCCCGGATCGCCCGCGACCTGATCATCCACCGCCTCGAAGGCTGGCTGTTCCACCACCCCATTCCGGCGAACCGGCTCCACCACGACGCCGAGACCCGCTACCTCGACGACATCCTGCACCTGATCACCGACCGCGACCCGGCCCCGCTCAACCACCCGCGCGCGCCCGCCGACCGCTTCGTCGGCGTCTGCCGGGACCTGGCGCTGCTGCTCTGCTCCTTCCTCCGCCACGTCGGCGTGCCGGCCCGGTTGCGCTGCGGCTTCGCCGGCTACCTCGGCCCGGACGGCTTCCACTGCGACCACGTGGCCACCGAGTACTGGGACGACCGGCGCGGCTGGCTGCTCGCCGACCCGCAGCTGGCCGACCCGAAGGTCGCCGCCGCCTGGCGGGTGGACTTCGACCCGATGGACGTCCCGCGCGACCGCTTCCTGGTCGCCGGCCGGGCCTGGCGCACGATCCGCGCCGACCGGTCCACCGCCGGCTCCTTCGGCGTCCACCCGCCCGAGGAGGGCCCGCTCAATGGCGAGTGGTTCGTCGCCCACTCCACCCGGCTCGACCTCGCGGCCCTGAACAAGGTCGAGACCCTCCTCTGGGACACCTGGGGCACCGGCTCCACCAACACCCCCCACGCCCCGTACGACGAGGTCGCCCACCTGACCGTCGGCCCGGTCGACCTCCCCGCCGTCCGCCGGCTCTTCTCCGAGCACGACGCGCTGCGCACCCCGAAGACCGTCCTGTCCCTGGCCCCCTTCAACGGCCCCCGCGAGGTCACCCTGCGCTGACGGCCCCCCCGGCCCCCTCGCCCCCTCCTGGCGGAGCAGCCCGCCCCTACGCCCCGGCCTGCTGGTAGAGCGTCACCAGGAGGCCGTACACCGGCTCGCCCTCCGCGTCCTCCTCCGTCTCGTCGACCAGTCCGGCCAGCGCCTCGACGAGCCTCGCCGCCTTGGCCGGGCTGAGTCGGAGGTGGCGCAGCGCCAGGAGGTGGTCGACGGGCGAGCGGTCCAACTCCTGGGCGACGGCACCGAACAGCGCGGCCGTGCCCTCGACCTGCGGCTCGGCGACGAAGAAGCGATCGGCGGTCCGCCGGTAGTACTTCTCGGTGCCGCCGCGCACCCGTCGCGTTCCCGCGTCCTGGACCAGCCCCGCCTCGCCCAGCACCCTGAGGTGGTGCGAGACGCTGCCCTTGTTCGCCCCGAGCTGCGCGGCGAGCCGGCTGATCGTCGACGGACGGCTGCTCAGGGCGAAGAGCAGGCGTTGGCGCAGGGGGTGGGCGAGCGCGGCGTGCTGCAGCGGCGCGCTGATCTGCTGGACGGTCTCGTCCGGTCGGTGACTCATCTGATCAAGCGTTAAGTACGGTTGACGCTTTGGCAAGTCGCTGGTCTACTGCCTCTCCATGACCTCCACCACAACGCCGTCCGCCCTGGACACCGTCACCCTCGTCGAGTCGATAGCCGACCTGGTCCGTGAGAACTACGTCTTCCCCGACGTCGCCGGGCAGCTGGCGGACCTGCTGAGGCGCCGGAGCGCCGAGGGCGCCTACCGGACCGAATCCGCCGAGGAGCTGTCCGAAGCGGTCACCGCGGACCTGCGGTCCGTCAACGGCGACCTGCACCTGGGCCTCAAGTACCACGCCGTGGCGGTGCCGCCGGAGCCGGGCGCGGCGGTACTCGCCATGGTGCGCAGGGAGTTCGACACCTTCCTGAACGGCGTTCCCCGCGTGGAACTCCTCGACCACGGCGTCGCGGTCCTGGAGATCGGCCCCAAGCTGTTCCCGCTGGACTGGGCGGCACCGCCGCTGACCGCGGCGCTCTCCCTGGTGGCCCCCGCCCGCGCCCTCATCCTGGACCTGCGCCGCAACACGGGTGGCGACCCGAACACGGTCGCCTTCGTCTGCGCCTACCTGCTCGACGGCCGCACCCACCTGAACACCATGTTCTCGCGGAAGGACGAGGTGGGCGCGCAGTCCTGGACGCCCCCGTTCGTCCCCGGCGCCCGCTTCAGCGGCACCAAGCCGATCTACGTGCTGACGAGCGCGGACACCTTCTCCGGGGGCGAGGAACTCGCCTACGACCTGCAGCAGCTCGGCCGCGCCGAGGTCGTCGGGGAGGTCACCCGCGGCGGTGCCCACCCGCGCGAGGGCTTTACGGTGCACCCGCACCTGGAGCTCAGCGTGCCCTTCGCCCGCGCGGTCAACCCGGTCTCGGGCACCAACTGGGAGGGCGTCGGCGTCCAGCCCGACGTCCCCTGCGACGCCGACACGGCACTCGACCGCGCCCTGGCCCTGGCCGCGGCGCGCCTGGCGTAGGGCCTGTCCTCGGACTCGCCTCTGCGGGACGACGCCGGGGCATGGTCGAGACGGCGAAGGAGTCCGGGGCCCCGATGACCGCGGCCCCGTTCACCTGACGGGCTCGCGGTTGATGCTCAGCAGGGCCTGGACCAGGCCGCCGGGCACCCGGCCGGTGAGCACCGGGACCCGGGCGACGGCCCCGCGGCGGCGGTCCAGGCAACCTGCGGCAGTGATGTCGCTGTCACTTGGCATGATGCCCGGCATGGTGAGAACACAGCGCATCAAGGGCTTCTCCGCGACCGGCCGGCCGATCTCCACGCCGACCACCAAGTTCGGCGGCCACCCCGTGTGGCTGGCCGGCCCGCAGTGGCCGATCAGCGCGGCATGGGACCGGCCGATGCGGTTCGTCGGTCAGATCGAGCTGGGCCCGGTGATCGGAGCGGCCGGCGACGGAAAGGTCGCCTACGTGTTCGTCACCCACGCCGATCACGAGGAGCACTTCTTCGACCCCGACATCATCGACCCCGACGGCGGCGAGAACGCGGTGATCGTGCAGCCGGGCGGCGGCTATGCCGGCCCAGTGCGCCCACTGCGGACCGGCCCCGGGCTGTACGGAGTCGACGGGTCGGAGGTGGAGTTCACCGTCGACCTCCGCCCCGCCGACGAGCCCGATTCCATGACGGACGAGGAACTCGACTCCCTGCCCTCCGCCGACCGGGACCGCTGCATCGAGCTGATGGACGGCGACAAGATCGGCGGAACACCGCTGTTCTTCCAGGGCGACGAGTGGCCGGAGGGCGGCCCTTGGCGGCTGCTGCTGCAGCTGGACTCGAACTGGGTGCCGTTCCACCTCAACCTCGGCTCGTCGCCGAGGTTGTTCGCCTTCGTGTCCGAGGACGGCGCCCAGGGCAGGCTGCTCGTCCAGGACTCCTGACCTGATCGGGGCTCGCCCGTCGGAACCGGCTTCGAAAATTGCAGGCGGGTACAGGACCGTTGACGCCCATCACTGACCGCCGCAGGCGTCCTGACGATCCGACATGAAGATCTGAAATTTTTATTGCGCAATTTTTCCTTCAGATCTATCGTCGACGCATGCCCGAGAAGCCCCGGCCCGACCGGATCACCGACCTGTCCCGTCTGAAGGCGTTCACCAACCCGCTGCGGATGCAGCTCTACCGCCTGCTCTTCGCCGCCGGGAGCGCGACCGCCTCGCAGCTCGCCGAACAGGTCGACCAGGCTCCGTCGCTGGTCAGCTACCACCTGCGCAAGCTCGCCGAGCAGGGCTTCGTCACCGCGGCGAGCGGCCGGAGCACCGACGGGCGGGAGCGGTGGTGGCAGGTCGCCTCCGAGGAGGGCTGGGGCTTCCGGGAGTCCGACCTCGCCGGCACGCCCGAGGGCGCGGCCGCCGTCAGCACCGTGACCAGGGGCCTGGTCGACTCCCGGGTCGCCCAGTACCGCGCCTACCTCGACCAGACCACCGCCTGGGGCGGGGAGTGGACCGACGCGGCCTTCAGCTCCGAGTGGCTGCTCGACCTCAAGCCCGCCGAACTCGCCGAGCTGGGCGAGGAGTTGCAGGCCCTCGCCCGACGATGGCGGGAGCGCGGCAACGCCGCCAAGGCCGCCGGGGACACCGCGGGCCGCGAGCACGTGTCCGTCCACCTGTACGGGTTCCCCTTCCGCCCCTGACGCCGGACACGGCCCGGCCCGGCCTCCGAGCACCGGCGCCGCCGTGTCCCCGACCTCCGGAGTCCCCCATGGTCCTCACGGAACCGCCCCTCTCCCGCCGGGCCGCCGCGCCGCCCGCCCACCGCGACGGCAACGTGCTGCGCTGGCTCACCGCCTACACCGCCTCGCTGATCGGCGACAGCGTGTACTTCGCCGCCCTCGGCTGGTCCGCCCAGCGGTCCGCCGGCCCCGCCGAGGTCGGCCTGGTCATGGCCGCCGGCGCCGCCCCACGCGCCCTGCTCATGCTCGGCGGCGGCGTCCTGGCCGACCGGCTCGACCCCCGCCGGGTGGTGCTGGGCAGCGACGCCGTGCGCTGTCTGCTCATCCTCTCGGTGGCCGCCGCCATCGCGCTGACCACGCCCGCGCTCTGGCTGCTGGTCGCGGTGGCGCTCGTCTTCGGCGCCGTGGACGCCCTGTTCGTCCCCGCCGTCGGCGCCCTCCCGCCCCGGATCACCAGCCCCGACCAGCTGGCGCGGGTCACCGGCCTGCGCTCGCTCGCGGTGCGCCTCGGCCAGATCGCCGGACCGCCGCTCGGCGGCCTGGCCATGGGCCTGGGCGGCCCGGCCGCCGCCTTCGCCGTCGCCGGGCTGCTCTTCGCGCTCTCCCTGCCGCTCCTGCTCTCTGTCCGGATCAGTCCGCTCGAAGCCCCTCCGGGTGACGCCCCGTCCGGGGCCGACACCCCGCCCCGGCCCGGCACCGCGCGCGCCGAACTCCTCGACGGGCTGCGCTACATCCGCCGCCACCCGCTGATCGGACCGCTGGTCGCCGTCGGGGCCGTCTGCGAACTCGGCCTCACCGGCACCCTCAACGTCGGCCTGGTCCTCCTCAACGCCGAACGCGGCTGGGGTCCGTCCGGCTACGGCTGGATCGTCGGCTGCTTCGGCGCCGGGGCCGCCGCGAGTGCCGCGCTGCTCGCCGTCGTCGGGCGGATTCCCCGGGCCGGTCTGACCATGGCTGTCACCCTGCTGGCGGGCAGCACCGGCGCGGCGGCCATGGCGCTGGTGCCGCAGCTGTGGACCGCCGCCGTCCTGGCAGCCCTGACCGGCCTGGGCGCGGGCGTCTTCGGCAGCCTGGACGGCACCCTGATCCAGACCACCGCCGACCCCGCCTACCTGGGCCGGGTCACCTCCGTCGTGATGCTCACCATGGTCGGCCTCGCCCCGCTCAGCTACCCGGTGGTCGGCGCCGCCATCGGCGTCTGGGGCACCGCCCCGGTCTTCGTCGGCTGCGGCGCCCTCTCCTGCCTCGGCGCCGCCCTCGCCCTCGCCTCCCCCGCCGTCCGCCGCGCGGAACTCCCCCGCGCGGCCTCCCGCTGAGCCCCCAGCACCGGGCGCGGACACCGGCCCGGCAGACCCCGCCGACCCGTCACCAGGTGACCGGGAGCGCCTCGACGCCGTAGACCGTCGACCCCTCGCGGAAGCGGAGCCCGGCCTCGGGAACGGCGAGGCGCAGGGTCGGGAAGCGCCGCAGCAGGGCCGGCAGGGCCACCTTCAGTTCCAGCCGGGCCAGCTGCTGGCCGAGGCACTGGTGGGCGCCGAAGCCGAAGGACAGCTGGGCGACCGGGCGGCGGCGCAGATCGAGGTCGTCCGGTCGTTCGGGGACGAGCCCGGGGTCGCGGTTCGCGGTCAGCGGGGAGAGCAGGACGTGCTCGCCCTCGGCGATCCGGTGGCCGTTGACCTCGACGTCGGCCACGGCGGTGCGCAGGAGCGGTGCGGGGATGGCGAGATGGCGCAGCAGTTCCTCCACCGCCGTGCCGGTGACCGCGGGATCGTCGCGTAGGGCGGCGAGCTGGTCGGGGTGGCGGAGCAGCGCCAGCACGCTCAGGGCGAGCTGGGTCGCGGTGGTCTCGTGGCCCCCGACCAGGAGGGTGGTGCCGAAGCCGATGAGCTCCTCGTCGGTGAGCTCCGCGCCGTGCTGCCGCACCACCGCGCCCAGCACGCCGTCCCCGGGGGCGGCCCGGTTGCGGGCGACGATGTCCGCCATGGCGGCGTTCAACTCGTCGGAGGCGGCGACCAGTTGGCCCGCTTCGGCGGTCCCGTCCATGATCACCTGGGAGCAGCGCTGGAACATCGTCCTGGTCCCGTACGGGACGTCGAGCAGTTCGCAGATCGCCGCCGAGGGGATCGGCAGGGCGAAGGCCTCGACCAGGTCGACGACCGGCCCCTGCTCCGCCATGGCGTCGAGATGCTCGGCGACGATCGCCTCGATCGCGGGCCGCAGCCGCTCGACCTGACGGACGGTGAAGCTGCCGGTGAGCATCCGGCGCAGCCGGGCGTGCTCCGGGCCGCTGTACGCGGGCAGGAAGCCCGGGTGGTTGAACAGGGTGCGCGGCAGTGCCGGGTCGATGCCGTTGCCCGTCACCAGTCGCTCCTCCGCGAAGGCGGCCCGGACGTCGCTGTACCGGGTGATGACGACGGCGTCGATCTCGCCGCGCACCGGATGGGTCACGCGCAGCCGCGGCAGGCCGTCCTCCCCGCGCATCCGGCGGAGGTCCGGCGACGGGTCGAACGGGCAGGTCCGGTCCCGTTCGGAGGCGACGAAGGACGCCGAGCGGTGATCGGGCATGGTGCGGGCTCCTCAGCTGGATCGGTCCGGGGGCGCGGTCGCGCGACAGGAGTCGTGCGACAAAAGACGGGAAGCGTCGGCCTAGCCGTGGTACCGGGTGGAGGCGTGGTGCCAGTCGTGGGCGCCGCGGATGGTGGTCTGCAGCGCCTCGGTGCAGTAGCGCCGCAGCAGGTCGCGTTCGGCCGGGGTGAGGTGGTCCGCCGCCGAGCCGGCGAGCAGGGCCCGGTGGGCGCCGGTGAACAGTTCCAGGGCTTCGGCGCGGCGGTGCAGGGCCCGGTCGAGCGCCTCCGCCCGGGAGAGCCCGTGCTCCCGTTCCAGGCAGAGCACCAGGTTGTTCTGCTCCCCCTGGGCCGCGTCCTTCTCCAGGGAGACGATGTCGTTGTCGCAGATGATGAAGGTCTTCGTCATCTCGCGCATGACGGACAGGTGCGGCAGCGCGTACAGGTGGTCGGGCAGGACGCAGGAGGACAGCCGCTCGGCGAGGTCGACGACCGGTGCCACCCCGATGGTGTGGCGCCGGACCCGCAGGTAGGTGCTCAACGGCATGGGCGCACCGGACTGCCGGCTGCGCGCCTCGTGGACGTGGTGGTCGAGGTACGAGGACCAGTGGGCCGCCGAGCGCCGGATCCAGTCCTCCGGCATGCCGTGGCAGCTGCGCCGCCGCATGTCGGCGAAGGCGGCGGCCAGCGGCAGCGGGGACGCCTGCCCGGTGACGCCCTCCTGGACGAGTCCGACGAGGTGGCGGACCCGCTCGGGCGTGCCGCCCCACTGTTCGTCGAGCGCGTCGTCGAACAGGAAGTACCAGCTCTGCTGGTCGACGCCGATGTCCAGTTCGGCCCCGGTCGCGTTCGGGTAGAACATGGCCGCGATCAGCGGGAACTGGCCCTTGAGGTGGTGGTCCCGTTCCGCGTCCGTGGCCAGGAAGCCGAAGGACCGCGGCCAGTCGAGGTGGCGGTCGTGGGCGGCCCGGAAGTCCGGGCTGGTCCGGCTCGGGAAGGGGAGCGGGTCGGGGGCCGGGGCCTGCGGGCCCGGGGAGAGGGTCTCCGCCGTGGCTGTCATGGTGAGGTGCACCTCCGGGAACGGGAACAGGAACGGGGCCGGGGCCGGGTCGGGGCAGTGCGGAACCAAGCCGTACGGAACGGAGCCACGCGAAGCCGGGCCGTACGGATCGGAGCCGTACGGAACGGAGCCGGTTCAGTCGGCCGGCCAGGGCGAGACGCGCATGGGCAGCGCGTTGGGCCGGATCAGCGCGTGGGCCACCGGCCGGACCCGGCGGCCCGCCACCGGTCGCGGCCGCCACCGGGAGACGACCGCGCGCAGGACGACCAGCATCTCGGTCATCGCGAAGTGGTCCCCGATGCACCTCCGATTGCCCAGGGCGAACGGGACGTAGGGCCTGTGTGATGTTGTGATCAATCTTCGGGTTCTGCCCCGCTCCGGGGCAGAACCCGGTAGGACTGTTGGATGTGACGCGCAGGCAACTCACCGACGAGCAGTGGAGTTTGATCGAGCCCTATCTGCCGATCGGCAGGTTCGGGCCCTACCCCGAACGGCTTCGTGACCAGTTCGAGGGTGTGATCTGGCGGTTCCGCTCCAGTGCCCAGTGGCGGGAGATGCCCGAGGAGTTCGGCCCCTGGTCCACGGTCTTCGGCCGGTTCCGGGTCTGGCGGGACGCCGGCGTGTTCAGTGCCCTGCTCGAAGGCCTGATCGCCGCGGCCGCCCGCGAGGGGAAGGCGGACCTGTCGTTGGTCAGCGTCGACTCCACGACCGTCCGGGCCCACCACGACGCCGCCGGGATGCTCGTCGACGACGATGTCATGCAGGCCCTGGAGGAGGCCGCGCGCGAGCAGGAGACGGCCCGGCAAAAGGGGGCGGGCCACCGGAACAGAACGGACAGGACGAGCGCAGACGCATCCGACGGCGACGCGAACTCCGTTTGAAGCAGGCCAAGCTCGGCAGGTCGCGGGGCGGGCTGACCAGCAAGGTCCATCTCGCCTCCGACCGCCGGTGCCGTCCGCTGGCACTCGTCCTGACCGCCGGGCAGGCCGGAGACAGCCCGCGGTTCGTCCCCGTGCTCGACAAGGTGCGCGTGCGCCTGCCCGTCGGCCGGCCCCGTACCCGGCCCGGCGCGGTCGCCGCGGACAAGGCCTACTCGTCCCGCGCCAACCGCGCCTACCTGCGTAAACGCGGCATCAAGGCCGTCATCCCGGAGAAGAAGGACCAGGCCGCCAGCCGGAAACGGAAGGGCAGCAGGGGCGGCCGACCCGTCGACCACGACACCGACCTCTACAAGGAGCGGAACACCGTCGAGCGCCTGATCAACAGGCTGAAGGCCTGGCGGGGCATCGCCACCCGGTTCGACAAGAAGCCCGAGAGCTACCTCGCAGGCCTCCACCTCCGCGCCTCAATGATCTGGATAGACGACCTCGTGCGACCACCCAACTGATCACAACATCACACAGGCCCTAGGCGCCCGGCGGCAGGTCCTTCTCGGGGCGGTCGAGCCACCGGTCCGGATGGAACCGCAGCGGGTCCGGGTAGTGGGCCGGGTCCCGGTGCATCGTCAGCGCGCTGTAGATCAGCTCGGCCCCCCGCGGGAGGTCGACCCCGCAGACCCGCACGGGCTCCAGGGCGCGCCGCATCAGCAGCCAGCTGGGCTGGTGCAGCCGGAGCACCTCGCGGAGGAACCGCTCGGTGAACGGGAGCGTCGCCGCGCCGGGCGGGGCGCCGGCGGGCAGGGCGTCGCACTCCGCCTTGATCCGCTCGGTGAGTTCGGGGCGCCGTCCGATCTCGTGGAGCGCCCAGGCCAGGGTGGTGGCCGTGGTCTCGGCGCCGGCCATGAGCAGGGACAGCAGCTCGTCGCGGGCCTCCACGTCGGTCATCCCCCGCGGGTTGCCCGGGGTGCCGGCGAACATGATCGACAGCAGGTCGCCGCGGTCGGCCGGGTCCTGACGGGCCTGCCGGACGGCGGTGTCCGCGAGTTCGCGCAGCGCCGTGGCCGCGGCCAGGTACCGGCGGTGCCCCAGTGCGGCTGAGGACGCGAGGGGAGCGGGCAGCAGGGTGCCGACGAGGACCCCGCGCATCACCGTGTTCAGGTGCTCGGCGACGCGCTCCCCCAGTTCGGCGACGGCCCGGGCGCCGTGCGGGCGTTCGGTGCTGAACAGGGTGGCCACGAGCATGGCCGTGACCATCCGCCGCAGCACCACGTCCATGGCGATCACCTCGCCGGGGCGCCAGGAGGACACCTGTTCCTCGGCGATGCCGGTCATCGTGGCGACGCCGCCGGCGATGGTGTCCCGGCGGAACGCGGGCTGGAGCGCGCGCCGTTGACGGAGGTGGACGTCGTGCTCGGAGGTGATGATGCCGTTGCCGATGAAAGGCCGTGCGACGTCGAACAGCAGGCCTTTGCCGAACTTCCGGCTCTGCGTCAGGAGAACCTCGTGGACGGCCTCGGGCGAGTTCAGGACGAACACCGGTCGATTGCCCAGGAATATCCTGACGATGCCGCCCTGCACCCGGATCGACTGGAGGAACTCCACGCGTTTGACGGCGAGTTGCGGCAGGTGGCCGAGCAGTGGAACCCGCCCCCGTGCCACGGGCGCCGCCGTGGAAGCGCTGATGGAACGCACGGCCCCGCACCTCCCTGAAGTCTCGGACCGGAAATCAGCCCGGCATTGGAACGATCATTCGCTCGCGGTGCACGGTGATCATCGTCCGACGGATCGGGAGAGGTCAAGGGACCGGCTGGAATTGCACCACCGGGGTGATTTTGAGCCGCACGGCGTGAATTCCCCACCGCCCGCTCATTCCGGCCTCGGGGAACACCACCCTGTTCCCCGAGGCCGCGTTCCAGGCCACCAGGACCGGATTGGACCGGGACGCCGTCCGCCCCGGCGGCTAGCCTCGGCCGCACCGCACAGTCGATCAACGGAGAGCCCCCATGCACCCCGAACTCGCCGACGACCTCGGCCGGTTGCCCGAGATCCTGGAGGAGACCCGGCAGCACGCGCTCGCCTTCCTGGCGGGCCTCGACGAACGGCCCGTGGTCGAGCGGGCCGGGCCGCCCGCCGTCGCCCCGCTCACCGAGGAGGGCGGCGGGACGCGCGCCGCTCTCACGGAGTTCGCGGAGCGCTGGGAGCCCCGGCTTTCGGCGAGCGCCGGGCCGCGCTACTTCGGGTTCGTGACCGGCGGGGCGACGCCGGCGGCGCTCGCGGGCGACTGGCTGACCTCGGCCGTGGACCAGAACTCCAACTCCTCGCTGGACCCGGCCGGTCAGCAGCTGGAGCGGGAGACGGTCGGCTGGCTGGGCGAGCTGTTCGGGCTCTCGGCGGCGCACCGCGGCACCTTCGTGAGCGGCGCGACGATGTCGAACACGGTGGGGCTGGCGATCGCCCGCGAGTGGCTGGGCGAGCGGCTCGGCGTGGACGTCGCCGAGGACGGGGTCGGCGCGCTGGGGCCGGTCCGGGCGCTGTCGGGCAGTGCGCACTCCAGCGTCGCCAAGGCGCTGTCGGTGCTCGGCCTGGGCCGTACGGCGCTGCGGACGGTGCCCGTCATGCCCGGCCGGGAGGCGGTGGACGTGGCCGCGCTGGAGCGGGCGCTGGCCGAGGCCCCGGGGCCGTGCGTGGTGGTGGCCAACGCCGGGACGGTCAACACCGTCGACTTCGACGACCTGCGCGCGATCGCGGCGCTGCGCGAACGGTACGGGTTCTGGCTGCACGTGGACGCCGCGTTCGGCGCCTTCGCCGCGCTGTCCCCGGAGCACGCGGAGCTGGTCGCGGGGCTGGACCTCGCCGACTCGGTCTGCGTCGACCTGCACAAGTGGCTCAACGTGCCGTACGACAGCGCCGTGCAGTTCACCCGCCGCCCGGACCTCCAGGCCCGGGTCTTCCAGAACGCCGCCGCCTACCTCGGCCCGCTGAGCGAGCACCCGGACCTCGTCCACCTCACGCCGGAGAACTCCCACCGGCTGCGCGCCCTCGCCGCCTGGTTCACCCTGCGGGCGTACGGCCGTGCCGGGCACCGGGAGATCGTGGAGCGCTGCGTCGCCGGCGCCCGGGCGCTCGGCGTGGAGGTGGCGCGGATCGACGGGCTGGAGCTGCTCGCCCCGGTCCGACTGAACGTCGTCTGCTTCTCGCTGACGGCGGACCCGACCCCGGAGCGGCTGGCCGCGCTCGCCGCCGAGCTGGCCGACGAGGCCTTCCTGACGCCCACCCGCTACGCGGGACGGCCCGCCCTGCGCGCGGCGTTCAGCAACTGGCGCACCACCGGGGCGGACGTCCGACGGACGGCGGAGGCCCTGGACCGGGCCGTCCGGAAGCTGACGGCCTGAGCGGACGCACCGGTCGGAACCGGCACCGGCCAGTGTCAGTTCCGGCCGGTACCGGCTCCGGGTCGGCCTCAGCTCCGCTTGTGGTCCCCCGTCCCGCCGTCGATCAGCTCGCGCAGGATGTCCATGTGCCCGGCGTGCCGCGCCGTCTCCGTGGTCATATGGATCAGCACCCAGCGCAACGAGACGGAGTTGCCGAACCAGGAGGTGCCGAGGTCGTCCAGCGCGAGCTCCCCGATCGTCTCGTCGGCGTCGGCCCGGGCCCGGGCGTAGAACGCCAGGACGTCCGCCGTCGACTCGCCGGGCTCCACCCGCATGTCGGAGTCGTCGTCGGCCTCGATGTCGAACGGCAGCGGGCCCATATCCCGGCCGAACGTCCCCCGGAACCAGCCGAGTTCGGCACCGCCGAGGTGCTTCACCATCCCCAGCAGGTTGGTCCCGGAGGGCGTCATCGGACGGCGCAGCTGCTCGTCGTCCAGCCCCTCCAGCTTCCACAGCACTGCCTCGCGGTGCCGGTCCAGCGCCGCCCGGAGGCTTTCCTTCTCCCCACCCGTGAAGGGCACACGATTGCTCATGCGCGGGACCGTACCAGCCGCCACCGACACAACCGCGGGGGTGGCGGGACAGCCCTACGGCCACTGCCCCCAGCCGTCCGGGATCACGGGTGCGCCCCGTCCCCGTACACGCCGCCCGCCTCGTCGGTGAGCTCCGCGATGAGCTCCGCGTGCGCGAGGTTCATGTACCGCAGCGGGCGCCAGCGGGAGCGGTGGTCGGGGTGGTCGCCGAACATCTCCGCCGTCACGCACAGCCGCCTCCACCACAGCATGGCGTCCTGGCGCATCCGCTGCGTCCAGCCGGGCTCGTCCTTGCGGCCCTCCAGGACCACCTCCTCCCAGGCCACCAGGACGTCCGAGAGGAAGATGCAGTCGCTGGCGGTGACCTCCGCCAGTCGCGCGGCGGCCAACCGGGCGCTGGTGCCCTCGGGTTGGGCCTCGACCAGCTCACTCATGCGGGCGGCCAGGAAGGCCCGCAGCGGGGAGACGTCGTCGGTGTGGAGGTCGTCGGCGAACTCCAGCAGTTCCACCTGCTTGCGTACCCGTGCCATCGTGCGGCGCTTCCCCTCGGCTCGGACGGTGCACGCACACTGACACACCGTCACCGTTCTCGCCACCGACCTTATCGGCTCGCACCGGACACCACGGCCGATTTCCGAACATCCCGTACCGACTCGCCGGCCCGTGCCACCATGCGCGGCCTCCTCGCCCAACACGCGTGGCGGACCTTGCCCTCACACCGGTGTGAAGGCCGATGATGCTCCCATGACCGCCACTCCTTTCGACCCGTACGAGCTGCTCGCGCAGAGCCGCCTCGGCATCCTCGCCACCATCAAGGCGGACGGCCGGCCGCAGCTCTCCCCCGTCATGCCGTTCTACGACCGGGAGGCGAACGCCATCCTGGTCTCCACCCGGGACGGGCTGGCCAAGACCGCCAACCTGCGCCGGGACCCGCGCGTCAGCCTGGAGGTGACCGGGCCGGACGGCCGCTCCTGGACCACCGCCGAGGGCGTGGCCACCCTGACCGGGCCGGGCACCGACCCCGAGGGGCCGGAGGTGGAGACGCTGGTGGACTACTACCGACGCGCCGCCGGCGAGCACCCGGACTGGACGGAGTACCGCGAGACGATGGTCGCCGACCGCCGGGTGCTCCTCACCATCCCGGTCGACCACGTGTACGGCACCCGCATCTGACCGGCCCCGCCCGGCCACCGTCACGGGGGAACGGTGGCCGGGCCGCAAACCCCTTCCGGAGCCGGGGAGTTCAGCGCGTCGCGTCGACGCCGCCGGTCAGCGCAGCGTCGCCGTGACCACGGTGGCGTCCAGGTCCTCCTGCCGGCTCTCCACCGCCGCCAGCCCGGCCGCCCCGGTCACCGCGAGGGCCGCCGCCACCTGCCGCTCGCTGGTCTCGAACAGCAGCGACCCGCCGGGCGCCAGCCACCGCGGCGCCTCGGCGGCCACCCGCCGCAGCACGTCCAGCCCGTCCGCCCCGCCGTCCAGCGCCGGCCGTGCCTCGTGCAGCCGCGCCTCGGGCGGCAGCAGGCCGAGGTCGCCGGTCGGGACGTACGGGACGTTGGCGATCAGCACGTCCACCCGGCCGCGCAGTTCCACGGGGACGGCGGCGAACAGGTCGCCCTCGAAGACCCGCACCGCGACGCCGGCCAGGTTGCGGCGGGCGCAGCGGACCGCGCCCGGGTCGATGTCCGCCGCGTACAGCTCGACCGGGTGCGCGGCCGCGGCCGCCACGGCGGCGCCCAGCGCGCCGCTGCCGCAGCACAGGTCGAGCACCACCGCACCCGGGGCGGTCAGCGCGGTGGCGGCGGCGGCCAGGAACTCGCTGCGGCGGCGCGGGACGAAGACGCCCGGGTCGACGGCGATCCGCAGACCGGCGAACTCGGCCCAGCCGACGACGTGTTCGAGCGGCCGCCCGTCGGCACGGAGGCGGACCATGGCAGCCAGGTCGGCGGGCGAGGCGGCGGCGGAGAGCAGGATCCGCGCCTCGTCCTCGGCGAACACGCACCCGGCGGCGCGCAGCCGGGAGACCACCGAGGAACGGAGGGAGGCGGAGGAGAAGACCGACAAGAGAAACCCCTTGGGGGAAGACGGGAGAGCTGACGACTCCGTCAGGGCTCCCGCGGGGGCCGACACCGCGTCGGCGCGCCGTTCGCGCTATGCGCGCGAGGCGCCCACGCGGCCGCGCTCCGGGAGCACCCGCTCGGACATTCCGTAAATGGGGCTCACCTCCCTGAGTCGCGGTCATACTCGGCGTCGGCCACCCTACCGCACCGTCAGTCGGGAACGGTCGAACAATGTCCACCGGCCCCGCCGAACCCGCCTTGGCGCGCGCCGTGCCTCACGCTCGTTCATCCGAGCTATTCGATAGCTCCACTGACAGTACACAGCTTGTAGCGGACCGTGACGGCCACCCATAGTGACGCTATGACGAGACAATCCCGCGGAGCGTCACGGCTTCGCGCCCGAACGGCCCGCTTCATCAGCGCCGCGGCCACGCTGGGTTTGCTCGGCGCAGGCCTCGCCGCCCCGCTCGCCCCACTCGCCCAGGCCGTCACCCCCGCGCACCACCCCGCCGCGCCGCTGCCTGAGCGGGTCCGGGCCACCGGCACCCCCCTGCTCCAGGAGGCCTTCACCGGTGCCACCGCCGACTCGCGCTTCATCGCCGTCGGCTCCGCCTGCCTCACCGGCGCGGCCCCCGCCCAGCCCGGGCCGGGCGACCACCCGCTCGGCGGCTGCCCCGCCGCCGAGACCGGCCCGGTGCCGCCGCTGGACTCCGCGCCGCTCGGCTACCTGCGGATCACCGACTCCGGCAACGACCAGAGCGGCGCGGTGCTCTTCGACCAGGCCCTGCCCGCCGGCAACGGCCTGGACGTGACCTTCGACCAGTGGCAGTACGGCAGCACCACGCCGAACACCCCGGCCGACGGCATCTCGTTCTTCCTGGTGAACGGCGACGTCTCGCTCACCCACCCCGGCGCGTTCGGCGGCAGCCTCGGCTACGCCCAGAAGCTGCCCGACGACAACCCGAACCTCGGCTTCCTGCCCGGCGTCGACCGCGGCTACCTCGGCGTCGGGCTCGACGTGCTCGGCAACTACTTCGGCGACTGGGAGCAGCGCGGCAACGGCTGCTCCCAGCGCTCCCCCGCCGGTACGTCCTTCCGCGTGCCCGCGCCCGGCGCCAACATGGTCACTGTCCGCGGCCCCGGCGACGGCACCACCGGCTACTGCTTCCTCACCGCGACGACCAGCAACTTCACCACCAACGGCCCGTGGCCCTCCACCCTGCCCGGCAAGCTCCAGGGCCCGCTCACCACGCTGCCCGCCGGGGTGACCCCGGCCGAGGCCCAGACCCTGCTGGAGCCCTCGCGCCGCCGGGTGAACGTGCACCTGACGCCGGCGCCCTCCCCGGTGCTGACGGTCTCCGTCGACTTCAACGACGGCACCGGCTCGCACCAGGTGCTCCAGACCCCCGCACCGGAACCGGTGCCCTCGACCTACAAGTTCGGCTTCGCCGGCTCCACCGGCCTGTTCACCGACGTCCACCTGATCCGCAACGTGGTGATCTACACCGACCAGCCGCTGCCCGAGCTGAACCTGGTCAAGCAGCCGCACGAGCCGCTGCCCGGGCTGCTGACGGTGGGCACCCCGATCCCGTACGACTTCGTGGTCACCAACTCCGGGAACGTGCCGATCGCCAACCTGGCCGTCAACGACCCGAAGGTCGGGCCGGTCACCTGCCCGGTGAGCACCCTGGCACCCGGTGAGACGGTGACGTGTACGGCGACGTACCTGGTCACCGCCGCGGACGCCGCCCAGGGCCACGTGACCAACACCGCCCAGGCCACCGGAACCACCGACGTCGGCCCGGTCACCTCGCCGCCCGACACGGTCACCCTGCCGGTGGTGGCGCCACCGGGCATCACGCTGACCAAGCACGTCGACGCGCCCGAGCCGTTCCACGTCGGCGACACCGTGCCGTACAGCTACGTGGTCACCAACACCGGCGGCAGCCCGGTGACCGCGCTCTCGGTGACGGACGACAAGGCCACCGGGATCACCTGCGACTCCACCGTCCTGGCACCGGCCGGCAGCCCCGGGGACAGCACGGTCTGCCACGGCACCTACGTCGTGACGGCGGCCGACGCCCAGGACGGGAAGGTCCTCAACCACGCCACGGCCAACGGGACCTCGGACGGCCGGCCGGTCACCGCGGAGGCCCAGGCCACCGTCACGGTGATCGGCCCGTCCTCGATCTCCCTGACGAAGCAGGCCGGCACCCCCGGTCCGGCCCACACCGGGGACACCGTCACCTACACCTACACGGTGACCAACACCGGCACGACCACGCTGACCGACGTGAGCGTGGCCGACGACCACGTCCAGAACGTGACCTGCGACCGCACCACCCTGCTCGCGGGGCAGGCCGCCACCTGCCACGGCACCTACACCGTGACCGCCGCCGACGAGCAGCTCGGCCACGTCACCAACACGGCCCAGGCGGACAGCACCGGGCCGCTGGGCGAGCTGGTGCAGAGCCCGATCGCCCAGGTGACGCTGCCGGTGGCGGGCGTCCCGAAGCTCGACCTGACGAAGCGGGCCGACAGCGCCGGGCCGTTCCACGTCGGCGACACCGTCGCGTACACCTACACGGTGACCAACTCCGGGACGACGGTGATCGACGACCTGACCGTGGCCGACGACCACGTCTCGTCCGTGAGCTGCGACCGGACGACCCTGGAGCCCGGCCAGAACACCACCTGCCACGGGACGTACACCGTCACGGCGGCCGACGCCCAGGCCGGGCACATCACCAACACCGCCCACGCCAACGGCACCGACCCCCAGGGCCAACCCGTGCAGAGCCCACCGGCGCAGGCGACGGTCGACGTCGTCACCCCGGCGTCCGCTTTGGCCGTCGCCAAGCGGGCCGACAGCGCTGGTCCGTTCCACATCGGTGACACCGTGCACTACACCTACACGGTCACCAACACCGGCAACACCACCGTCAACAGCATCACCGTCAGCGACGACCACGTCGCGTCGGTGACCTGCGACCGGACGACCCTGGAGCCCGGCCAGAACACCACCTGCCACGGGACGTACACCGTGACGGCGGCCGACGCCCAAGCCGGGCACATCACCAACACGGCGCACGCCAACGGCACCGACCCCCAGGGCCAGCCCGTGCAGAGCCCGCCCGTCGAGGCCACCGTCGACGTCGTCACCCCGGTGTCCGCGCTCACCATCGCCAAGCAGGCCGACAGCGCGGGCCCGTTCCAGGTCGGTGACACGGTGCACTACACCTACACGGTGACCAACTCCGGGATGACGGTGATCAACAGCATCACCGTCAGCGACGACCACGTCTCGTCCGTCACCTGCGACCAGACCACCCTCACCTCCGGCCAGAACACCACCTGCCACGGGACGTACACCGTCACGGCGGCCGACGCCCAGGCCGGGCACGTCACCAACACCGCCCACGCCGACGGCACCGACCCCCAGGGCCAACCCGTGCAGAGCGCACCGGTCCAGGCCACGGTGACGGTCGGTACCGCCACCTCCTCGCTGGCCGTCACCAAGCGGTCCGACGCCGCCGGGCCGGTGTACCCGGGTGACACCGTCACCTACACGTACACCGTCACCAACACCGGGAGCACCACGCTGACCGGCCTCACCGTCGGCGACGACCGCGTCCGGCAGGTGACCTGCGAGCAGACCACCCTCGACCCGGGGCAGAGCACCACCTGCCACGGCACGTACACGGTGACGGAGGCGGACGCGCAGGCGGGCAGCGTCACCAACACCGCCCAGGCCTCCGCCCGCGACCCGCAGGGGCAGACCGTACAGAGCCCGCCGGTCGAGCTCTGCATCTCCGTCGCGCCCTGCCCGCCGAAGGGGCACGACCACAAGGGCGGCGGGGGCAAGGGCTGCCCGAGCCGTCCGGGCCACCATCCGATTCCGCCGCAGAAGGGCGGCCCCGGCGGCGAGCTGCCCTCAGCCGGGGCGCCGGTCGCCGTCGTCGGCCTGGCCGGGGGCGGGCTGGTGACCCTCGGTGGGGCGCTGTTCTACCGGGCCCGGCGGCGCGCGGCCGCCGGTCGGTTCGTGGCGTAGCAGCCCCGATCACCGCCTGATCCCCGCCGTCCACCGGTCGACGGACCGCCCTCGGTGCCTGCGGGCACCGAGGGCGGTTCCGTGTCCGGACCGGGGCTGCCACCCTGGTCGGACCGGGTTCAGGCGGGCTGCGGGGCCGGCGGCCTGGTGCGGTAGCCGCCGCCCCGGCCCGGGGGCACCAGGCAGGGCAGCAGCCAGTCCCAGAGGGCGCCGACCCGGCGGGCGCGCTCCCCGGCGGGGCAGCCGTCGGCGAACACCACCTCCAGGCCGCAGGCGGCGGCCACCACCAGGGTCTCCGGGCCGAGGCCGCCCGAGCGGTCGCGCAGCTCGCCCGCGCGGCGGGCGCCGGCCAGCAGGTCGCGGACGACGCCGGCCCAGACGCTGTGGAAGCCGCGGATGTCGGCGAAGGCCTGCTGCCCGGGGTCGGCCGCGGCGGGCCTGGCAGTCGCGGGTACGGGCGCAACCGTGGCGGGCGCAGCCGTGGTCGGCGCAACCTGCCAGCCGCCGTCCTCACGGCCCAGGCGGAAGGCCGCCCGGATCACCGGGTCCGTCCCGAGGGCCTCGACCAGCCAGTAGCCCGCGTCGATCAGCCCCTGGAGCGGGGACGACGCGGCGCGCAGCTCCGCGCAGGCCGACCGCAGCGAGCGTTCGGCCTGCGCGGACACCGCTCTGGCCAGCTCCTCCTTGGAGGCGAAGTGGAAGTACAGCGCCCCCTTCGTCACCCCGGCGGCCGCGGCGATCTCGCCGAGGGTGGCACCGGCGTAGCCGCGGCGGTCGAACAGTGCCGCCCCCGCCTCCACCAGCCGCCCGCGCGTCCGTTCCGACCTCTCCTGGACCACCCGTCCCACAACCCCTCACAACGACAAGCAGGTTCCGACCAGACCGCGGCCGCCCCACGACGGACGCCGCGGCCTCCGACGGCCGTCCGCGGCCGGTGTCGCCGATGCGACACCGACCGGGACGACCCGGCCCACGACCCGGACAACCGCCCGGTTCAGCCGGCCCGGCTGAACCGGGCCGCCGCCTCCGGCCCGGCGGCCGCACCGACGGCCACACCGGCGGGCTCGCGCTCCGCCGCACGCTCCGGCCCGCGCTCCGGCCCGCGCTCGGACACACGCTCGGGACCGGCGAGCAGGATGGAGCGCTGGAGCCGCCGCAGTCCGACCGAGGGCTCCATGCCCAACTCCCGTACCAGGGTGTTCCGCAGGCGCTGGTAGGCCTCCAACGCCTCGCCCCGGCGGCCGGAGCGGTGCAGCGCGATCATGTACTGGCCGTGCAGGCTCTCGTGGGTGCGGTAGCGGTCGACCAGGACGGTGAGTTCGGCGAGCAGCACCCGGTGCCGGCCGAGGCGCAGGTCGGCCTCGATCCGCTGGTCCAGCGCGCAGAGCCGGGTCTCCTCCAACCGCCGGGCCTCGACGGCGAGTTGGCCGCCGACCGGAACGTCCGCGAAGGCCGGCCCGCGCCACAGCGCGAGCGCCTCGCCGAGCAGCCGGGCCGCCCCCGGGTAGTCCTCGCCGTCCATCGCCCGGTAGCCGGTGCCGGCCAGGCGCTCGAACTCCCGGAGGTCCGTCAGTCCGCCGCCGCTGTTGAGCATGTAGCCGCCCGGCGAGGTCACCAGGACATCCTTGGCGCAGGACACCCCCCGCGCCGTACCGGCCGTCGCGAGCGCCCGGTCGATGAGGTCGCGCAGCTGGAGCACGTACGTCTGCACGGTGGTGCGTGCGCTGCGCGGCGGACGGCCGGACCACAGCTCGTCGGCCAGCACCCCGGCCGACACCACCTGGTCCGCCCGCAGCGCCAGCAGTCCCAGCACCTGCCGCGGCTTCGGCGCCGACGGCACCACCGATATCCCGCACACCCGGACGTCCAGCGCCCCGAGCACCCGAATTTCCACGATGACCACCCCAATCACACGGAACGCCGCAGCCTCCACGGCCACGGCCGGCACCCGGGTCGACACCCTGGGTCAACTGCTACCAGTGAAAAACAGGACGCGCGGTTTGTCAATACAAAACCGAACGTGCTGTTTGTTTTGCGCGGACGTTGCGGCCCGCCACCCTCGGCAGTGCCACCGCCGCGCCGCGTGACCGAGCCCGGGCAAAACAAAGGCGGCGCCGGACCCCCGTGGTCCCGTCGCCGCCGATTCGCCCGCCCCCGCCGCCCTCGCCCACCCGGATTCCCGCAGGTGGGTCGGGCGGTGAGCCGCTGTCAGCCCACCCCGACCTCCGTCTGCACCCCGACGCGCGCGGTGCCGCCCGCACCGTCCGGACCGCCGTCGAGGTCTCCGCCCTCCGAGTCGCCCTCCGGGTCGCCCTCCGCCGCCGCACGGGCCGCCGCGGCCTCGGCCACCACCTGGGCACCGCGGTTCGGCCCCATCTGCAGCGAGCCGAGCACGCCCGGCACCGCGATGCTCGGCATCAGGTGCTGGTACAGCGCGGACACCCGCAGCTCCAGGTCGGCCCGGCCGCAGAGCTTCTGGGACTGGATCTGCACCCCCGTCCACGCGGCGACGAGCAGCCACGCGGTGTCCGCCGGCACGACGTGCGGGAGCAGCTCGCCGCGCTCGCCGGCCGCGACCAGCAGCGCCTCGAACCGGCTGATCCAGCCGGGGATGGCGCCGCCGCCCAGATCGTCGAAGAGGTCCTGCCCGAGCGACAGCCGGGCACCCGCGCTGAGCAGCGGGTCGCGCGGCATCAGGTACGCCACCACCATCCCGGTGTCCACGAACTCCTGGAGCTTGCAGCTCCGTTCGGGAACTCCGTCCTGGACGAACTGCTCCTCCACCACGCCCTGCGCCAGATCGCGCTTCGAGGCGAAATGGAAATACACCGCACCGCGCGTCACACCGGCCCGGGAGACCACCTCGCCGATGGTCGCGCCCTCGTACCCGAACTCGTCGAAGACCGAGGCCGCCGCCTCCAGGATCAGCCGACGTGTCCGGAGCGCCCGTTCCTGCCGTACCACCGAAACCACCCCGCCCTGAGCTCCCGGAAAACAAAACCAAACACCCCGTATCTTAGCTTCGCCCCACCCACGACCGACAAGACGATGCCGAGGAATCCCGCCAACCACTCCCCCTCCCCACACCCCGTCAGGCCCCACCGCCCCGTGGGTGACCGCACGCCTCGGCCGCCCCGGTGGATCGGCCTCCGGCGCACCGCCTCCGGCGCCCGAAAAACCGAACGAACGGTTTCTTCCAGGCGTTCGCCTCCGTACCAACATTCGCTCCCATCCGTACGTGACCTCCGAGCCGGGCCGGTCGTTGCACCGGATCTGCGGGATTCCTCGACGGAAGCGGGTGCGGATGGGCCTCGGGCTGGGCGTGGTGGTACTGACGATGGGCGACCGGCCCCGGGAGCTGGGCGCGCTCCTCGACTCGGTGGCCGCCCAGGAGGGCGAGGCCGCCCGGGTCGTGGTGATCGGGCAGGGCGTGCGGCTGCCGCCGCTCCCGGACTGGGTCGACGCGGTGGAACTGCCGGAGAACCTCGGCATCCCCGGCGGCCGCAACCTCGGCGCCCGGCGGCTGCGCGAACTCGGCGGCGTGGACGTGGTGGTGAACCTGGACGACGACGGCCTGCTCCCCCGCACCGACACCTTCCGGCTGGTCCGGGAGGCCTTCGAGCGGGAGCGGCTCCTCGGCGTCGTCGGCTTCCGGGTCGCCGACGGGACGGGGCACACCCAGCGCCGCCACGTCCCACGCCCGGGCTCCTCCGGCGCCCTGCGCTCCGGCAAGGTGACCACCTTCCTGGGCGGCGGCCACGCGATCCGGATGAGCGCCATCGACCGGGTCGGCGGCTTCCCCTCGCGGTTCTTCTACGCCCACGAGGAGACGGACTTCGCCTGGCGCGTCCTCGACGCCGGCTGGTCGATCCGCTACCGGGCCGACCTCCTGCTCCAACACCCCCGGACCGAGCCCGCCCGACACGCCGCCTACTACCGGCTGACGGCCCGCAACCGCGTCTGGCCGGCCAAACGTCGCCTGCCCGCCGTCCTGGTCCCGCCGTACCTCGCCTCCTGGTCGGTGTACACCCTCTCCCGCCGCCCACCCGCGGCCGGACTGCGCGCCTGGTACTCCGGCTTCCTGGAGGGCGTCCGCACCCCGTGCCCACCCCGCCGCCCGATGCGCTGGGCCACGGTCTGGCGGATGACCCGACTGGGGCGTCCCCCGGTGTTCTGACACCCGGGCGCGGGGGCCACCCCGGCCGCACCTGGGCGCCGGTGAGGACACGTGAGAAGTCGAACCGGCCGACTTCTCGTGCAACACCCTCACGACACCCGGTCGCCACAGCCTCAACCGCCGGCTTTGACGGCCTGGCAGGAGGCTTCGCCTGCCACCGTCCGGCCGCTCGGCTACCAGTGCCGATCGCGCCATTCCGCCTCGGGGATGCGACCCTCAGAGACATCACAACAGCGTTCTGCCCAGGACTGGGCGACCAGCACCGGCCGGCTCAGTACGACGTCTCCGGCGCGCTGGGCGCGAAGGACGACTCCCAGCGCCTCCGAGCCCGGATCCCCGTACTGGCCGTATCGCAGGTCGTAGCCGCGGGTGGCCGTGTACTCGACGAAGTCTGCTTCGAGTTCGGACGGCACGCGGCCGACCAGCGACAGTGCGTCCAGTGTGATCTGCGGACCGCGTAGCGCGTTGACGACTATGCAGACCAGGCGTTCGGCGTCGTAGTAGACCGTGAGGACCGAATTGTTCGAGGAGTGCGGGAGGAAGAAGTCGTCGCTCAGCACCTGGCCGTAGTGACTCGCGCTCCCCGCGGGGGGCTCCAGGAAGCCGTCGAGCGCCTCCACCACGTCCTCGTACACCATGCCGAACCGCAGCGGGCCTACACCCACGAGCGGATCCAGACTCCACTGAATCCGGTCGCACTCCGCGACGACCGTCCTGGCGGCAAGCACTCTCCACGCTCCCATCATCGGACCGCCGCTCACCGTACGCGGGGCCTCAGCCCGGACCTGACCACACCTGAGAAGTCGGACCGGCCGACTTCTCGTGCCAACACCATCAGAACGCCCCGTGCCCGCACGCTCAGCCGGCGGGGCCGTCGAGGGGCCAGGTGGCGCGGTCGTGGACGTGGTCGTAGGCGGGGACTTCGGCGGCCAGGACGTCGAAGTGGAGCAGCGGGGCCCACAGGGCGCGGTCGCCGATGACGTAGAGGCGGCGTTTGGCGCGGCTGGCGGCGACGTTCAGGAGGTGCGGGGTGCCGGCGGCCCAGTTGCGGGCGCCGGGGCGGCCCGCGCCGAGGAGCAGGATCACGACGTCGGCCTCCTTGCCCTGGGCCTTGTGGACGGTGGCGCAGCGCTCGTCGAGCAGTTCGGCCGTCCAGCCGGGGAGCGTGCGGCAGGTTTCGCGGGCCTCGGCGACGAGGGCGCGGAAGGGGGCGATGATCCGCAGGCGTTCGACGGTGACACCATGGTGGTCGAGGCGGCCCAGGAGGAAGGTGAGGGCGCGGCGGTCGCGTTCGCCCCAGGGGGCGTCGGCGGGGCGGTCGGGGTCGGGGGTGTCGAGCCAGCGGCTGGGGAGGAGGCCGTCGTGGTCGGGGTCGGGGAAGGGCTGGGGGTGGGTGCCGTGGACCATGAGGCCGCCGTACGCGACCTCGTTGCTGACGGTGAACATGGGCTCCTCGCAGCGGCGGTGGACGCGCAGCGGTGAGCCGACCCAGACGGTGTCCTCCTCCGCGCCGGTGGGCGCGGGCAGGTAGGTGCCGTAGCGGTTGACGCGGTCGGCGACAGCCTGGGCGGAGGTCGCCGAGGGCAGCCATTCCTCGTCGACGCCGTACGCGAGCAGGAGTCGGCGCTGCAGGGCGGTCGGCATGGTGACGACGGGTTCGAGCTGGAGCGGGTCGCCGACGAGGACGGCGCGGCGGGCCCGCCAGAGGGCGCCGACGGCGGCCTGCGGGGTGGCCTGGCCGGCCTCGTCGACGAGGATCCAGCCGATGGAGCCCTGGCCGAGGCGGGCGAACATGCTGCCGATGGAGGAGAAGGTGGTGGAGACGACGGGGACGAGGAGGAAGAGGGTCTGCCAGGCGTGCAGGACCTGCTCCTCGGGGACGGGCCCGCTGTTGCCGGCCATGAGCTCCACCAGGACCTGGAGGTTGCCGCGGATCCGCTTCGCGGTGTTGGCGACGAGGGCGCGGTGCAGGTCGAGGGCGCGCAGGAACAGGTCGCTGCGGGCGGTGCTCCAGGCCTCGTCGGCCCAGGGGGCGCCGAGTTCCTGCTCGTGGTCGGGGAGCCGCGGCCAGTCGAGGGGCAGGGACGGGAGGTCGGCGGCGGCCGCGCGCAGAGCCTGGTGGGCGGCGCCGAGTTCGGCGGTGGCGTCCTCCAGTTCGCGCCGGGCGGCCCACGCCTCCTGCCGGGCCCGCTCGGCGTCCGTACGGGCCGTGGACTCCGCGGCTCGGGCGGCGGCCTCCTGGACGCGGGCGCGGCCGGCGGCCGCCTCGGCCTCCATGACGGCCAAGGTGGAGCGGGTGTCCAGGTCGGCCGCGGCGTCCTCCGCCTGGGCGCAGCGGGCGATGTGGGCGTGGGCGGCCTCCAACACGGTGCGCTGCTGGACGAGTTGGGCGAGGAGTTCGCCCCGGCTCTGTTCGCGGTGCTGCTCGGCGGCCTCGCGTTCGGCGCCGCTCCGGAGCAGTCGGCGCAGCCCGGCGCGCAGGCCCGGCTGGGCGCCGGGCGGCTCGTCGTGCAGGGCCGTCAGCACGTCGACCTGCCGGCGGTGCCCGTCGGCGTGTTCGCGGGCGGCGGCCAGCGCGGCCCGGGCGTCGGCGAGGGCCTCGCGGGCCCGGGGGACGTGCTCGATCGCGGTCCGGTGGGCGGCCTCGGCTCCACGGGTGGCGGTGCGGGCCGCCTCGACGGCCGTGCCGGCGGCGGCCTGGCGGGCCTCGGCGGCCGCCGCGCGGTCGTCGGTGCGGGCGATGGCGGCGCGCAGGGCGTGGAGGCGGTGCTGGGCCTCGCCCGAGGCCGTCTCCGCCAGGGTGGCGGCGAGGCGGACGCGTTCGGCGCGCAGGCGCTCGACCTCGGCCTGGGCAGTCTTGAAGGCGGCGACGGCCTCGGGCCAGGAGGGGACGGGCTGGGCGGGCGCGGCGGGTGTGGCGGGGACGGTGGGTGCGGCGGCGGGTGCGGCGGCGGGTGCGGTCGTGGCCTCGGCCGTACCGGTGCCCGGGGCCGCGCGGCGGTCGCTCGGGGTGCGGGCCGGTCTGGGCACGCTGGGCGGGACCCAGTCACCGAGGACGGCGTTCATGCCGCGCAGCGGCGGGAGCCCGGCGGCGGCGCGGGCGGCGGTCTCGTCCTCGGGCAGCCGGCCCCACCAGAAGCGCTCGGTGAACCTCGTCCGGTTGGACTTGTTGCCGAGCACGGCGGCGACCAGCCCCCAGGCGGGGGCGCCGCCGAGCAGGGCGGAGGCCAGGTCGGAGAAGTGGTCGGGGCCGTCGTGCCAGTGCTCGTCCAGGGCGTCGGCGCCGGGCAGTTCGGCGGTGATGTTCTCCACGGCGCCGTTGTTCGAGGAGGTCACCACGATCTCGCGGCCGGTGAGCCGCGGGTCGAGGGCGGAGACGAAGCGCGCGTGGACGCCCTGGCGGTCCTTGCCCCGCCAGGGGCGGCCGACGAGCGCCTCCTCGGGCCGCCGGTAGCCGGCCATCACGGCGGCGCGTTCGACCACGAGGGCGGCGACGAGGTCGCGCAGCATGGTGGTCTTGCCGGTGCCGGGCGGGCCGTTGACGGAGAACAGGCCGCCGGCGTCGGCGTCCGCGGTGGTGCGGGCGGCGAGCATGCGGTCGACCGCGAACTGCTGGCTGAGCGCGAGCGGGTACCGCGCCTTGGCGGGCCAGCGCCCGGCGGGGACGAGGGCCGGGTGGACGCCGTCGAGGACGGTGAGCCGGTCCTCGCGCAGATCGGTGCGGGCGCCGACCGGGATGTCCCGGCGGCCGGTCAGGTAGGCCTCCAGGGCTGGGCCGAGGCCGGCGTCGAGCGCGGCGCGGACCCGGGCCAGGTCGGGCGGCAGCAGGCTGTTGAGGAACGGCTGCGCGGCGACGGGCTTGGCCTTCGGGTCGCGCGGGCGGTGGACCAGCCGGCTGCGGACCCGGATCACCCGCGGGTCCAGGTGCTCCTCGACGCCGCAGAGGTGGGCGATCTGGGCGGTCAGGGCGACCAGGTCGGCGAGCCCGACCGGGCGCGGGCCGGTGTCCTGCGCCACGCCGTCGGCGGGCGGCTCCGGCGGCACGGGCGCGGGCTCCCCCACCGCGCTCTCCTCGTCCGGACGGCGGGCCGCCGACCAGTCCGCGACGCGCCGCACCAGCGGCTCCGTCGCCCCGCGCACCGCCGCCCCGGCGACCTCGCCGAACAGCGCACCGACCGCCGCCACCGCCGCGCCGCCCAGGATCTCCGCGATCAGCTGCCGCCAGCCGCGGACGGCCTCCTCCCCCACGGTCAACGGGTTCGGCAGCGGCGAGGGCCCCGGCGCGTACGGAATCGGCGTGGCGGTCAGCCGCCCCACCGCGACCTCGAACGCCTCCCCCAGCTCCTCGAACCCGTCCAGCCACCCGGCCACCGACGGCCCCGGGTCGAACAGCCGACCCGCCGCCCAGCCGCACGCGGAGACCACCGAGGTGTCCTCGACCGGCCGCCCGTGCTCGTCCAGGACCAGCGCGAACATCGCGCTCCGCCCCGACAGCACCAGCTCCTCGTCCGGCACCCCCGGGTCCGGGTCGGTCCCCTCCGGCAGCACGGCGATCATCGCCTGGCGCAGCAGCTCCAGGTCGTACACCCCGCCGTACACCTCGTGCCGCCACACCATCCCCCGCGGCGCCAGCCGCGCCGCCGTCTCCGGGTGCTCCGGCGCCCACGGCAACAGCACCGCCGCCTGCCCGGCCACCGGCGTCACATCGACCACGACCGCGTCCGACGCCCGAGGCCGGCCAGCCCGACGCTTCCGCGGCACCTCCGGAATCGGCGGCGGACTGAACAACTCAACGGCCCGCCAGCACTCCAGCAGACCCCCCACACGCCCGTCCCCGCTCCGCACCCGTCGCCCCCCTGCGTCGAACCCACGGCACCCGGCCACTTCGTGTGCCGATCAACCGGGCGCAGAATCTACCGGACGCCGGGCGGGTAGGCCGAGTCCCAGCGCACGCGCACGCCTCCCCACGCCGCACGGCACGCTGCCCCGTGGCACTCCGGCACAGGCGTCAACAGTGGATCGAGGTCTAGGCTCACGGGAGTTGACGTTCCTCGGCTTCGGGAGGATGCCCCATGGCAGCCGTGCACGTGACCGTCTGGGATGACCGCGACCGGGTCGGCGGAGGCCGGGCCCCGACAGCTTCGGAGGCCCCGGCGGCCCCGACGGCCGTCCCCGCCCTCTTCGTCCACAACATCTTCACCTGGGGCACCGACCCCGCGTACGGGTTCGCCGGGCAGCGGCCCCTCGCGGACAGCCGGCGGCTCCTCCTGATGGACCGCCGGGGCTACGGCGACAGCCCGGACACCGCGCGCAGCGACTTCGACGTCGACGCCCAGGACATCGAGGGGCTTCTCGGCGACGGGGCCTCCGCCGCGGGGTTCGGCGGCGCCCACCTCGTGGGGCACGGCAACGGCGCCGTCGCCGCGCTCATCGCCGCCGCGCGCCGACCCGACCTCGTCCGCTCCCTCGCCCTCGTCCAGCCCTCCGCCTTCACCGCCGCCGCGCACCACCCGGTCGTCGCCGAACTCCTCGACCGGGTGCGCGACGGCGCCCCGGGCATCCCGGACGACGTCACGCCGGAGCAGTACCTGCGGGCGTCCACCGAGGGGCTGGGGATGGCCATGCCCGAGCCCACGCCGCGCCGACTCCGTGCCGTCGCCACCTCCATGGGGGAACGGCCCGTCTGGGAGGCGCGGATCCCCCTGGAGCCGATCCGGCGCGCCGCCCTGCCGGTCCTGGTGATCTGCGGAACCTGGGAGCACGCGCCGGCCGCGTACCGCGAGCACGTGGGGCTCCCCCTCATGGCCGTGGCCGAGTCCCTCACGGACTCCCTCGACGGCCGCCTCCTGCGGGTGCCCGGCTACTACCCGCACACCCAGGAGCCCGCCGCCGTCAACGCCGCCCTGCGGGAGTTCTGGGGCTGATCCTGTTCCGCGAGGGGAGCCGTCACGCAGCTACCGGGTCATCGGTCAACCGGTGTGCTCCCTCACGGAGATGGCCGGCCCGGCACCGGCCGCGGGATGGTCCCGCAGCCGGCGCCGGGCGGTGGCACGCGGAGCACGCGTACCGAGGGCGGGTGCTCAGGCGGAGACGCCGCAGTACTGCTGCTGCTTGCCGATCGCGCGGTAGACGCAGTCGGCCGTCTCCACCAGGCGCAGGACCGCTTCGCGGTTGCGGGCGGTCTCGCGGCCGATGACCTCGTCGGGCGGGTAGAAGCCGCTGCTGCCGTTCGGGCCGGGGTACATCTCGAAGGTGTAGGCGAAGACCCGCTGGGCGCCCCACAGCCAGTCGTCGATCGCGCCGTCGGTGATGTAGAGCTCGCTGGACTGCTCCGGCGTGTAGCCGTTGGTGCCGGCCATGTCCCGGCCGATGGCGGCGAAGGTGTTGTACTCGTCGGCGGTCATGCCGGGGACGGTCTCGGCGGTGGTCCAGCCGAACGGCCAGAGCACCAGTTCGCTGTAGGTGTGGAAGTCGATGGCGGCGGTGATCTGCTGCTTGCCGCCGACGACCCGGCTGCGGACGAAGTCGGCGACCACCTTGGTCTCCTTGGCGGACTCCGGGGCGCTGCCCCGGTAGGTCTCGTTGGAGGTGGAGCCGGAGGAGCCGCCGCAGCAGCCCCACTTGTAGTTCCAGTTGCGGTTGAGGTCGGTGCCGACGCTGTTGCTGCCGGAGTTCGGCTGGCGGTCCTTGCGCCAGCTGCGGTAGCGGCCGGTGGCGATGTCGTACTCGCCGCCGTCCGGGTTGAGGTCGGGGATCACCCAGATCTCGCGGCTGTTGACGGCGTTGGCGATGCGGCTGTCGGTGGCGTACTTGTCGCCGAACTCGTGCAGCAGGTAGAGCGCCATCTCGACGGTGAGGTGCTCGCGGGCGTGCTGGTGGGCGGTGAACAGCACCTCGGGCTCGTCCTCGTCGGTGCCGACGTTGTCGCTGATCTTCACCGCGACGATCGGCCGGCCCTCGTAGGAGGTGCCGATGACGCGCTTGCTCATGATGTCCGGGTGCGCGGCGACGACGGCGTCGATG
Organism: Kitasatospora sp. NPDC001261; assembly: GCF_042896795.1. Taxonomy (NCBI): domain Bacteria; kingdom Bacillati; phylum Actinomycetota; class Actinomycetes; order Kitasatosporales; family Streptomycetaceae; genus Kitasatospora; species Kitasatospora sp. NPDC001261. The sequence continues at coordinate 172,760 of NZ_JBIAXP010000016.1, read as the reverse complement.
TCGGCGGTGGCCTCGGCGTAGTTGTGGTAGCCGGAGTCGGCCGGCGGGAAGTCGTACTCCGGCCCGGCCAGGCCCGCGCCGCCTCCGTCGCCTTCGTCGCCGTAGCGGGGACCGGGCAGCGCGACGGGCGACCAGCCGAGCGTCCGCAGCCGGGCGGCCTCGGCGGGGGTGGCGGTGACCACCACCGCGTCGGGCAGGACGGCGTCGACGGAGGCACCGGTGGCGGCGACGGCGGTGCGCTCGGCGACGGTGCGGGGGCCGTCGAGCCGGTACTGCCGAACGCCGTCGTTGTCGGCGGAACCGACGGTGAACGGGGCGGGGGTGCCGGTGTCGGCGGCACTGGCGGTGAGCGGGGTGGCGAGGGCGAGGGCCAGCAGGACGGCGGTGGCCGCGGCGGGCTTCCCTCGGCGGGGCAGTCGCATGACTGTCCTCCTGTGGGGGTCCGTGTGGGGCGGAACGGTGGAGGAGGTTCGGCGCGCGCCAGCTTGATGGTCCGCCAGTGTCATGGGTTCGTCAAGACATCGGAAAGCCCGCGATCCGGCGACGGCCGGCACGGGCGAACCAGAAGGCCCGACGGACCCCACAGGTCGCCAACCCGCACCGGCGCCGCCGGCCGCTCGCGTCCAGGAGGAGGTCGTCAAACGCTTACCGATGGACCTGACGCCGTCCCTCCTGCCCCACGGGTGAACAACCGGAGAGCGAGCACTGGCTCGGGACACGGATCGCCCAGCGGGAGGCTTCGGGCGGCGGCGGCCCGGGGATCGTGGTGAGAATCCGGTCGGGGGCGACCGCCAGGCTGGGCCCCCGCACATCCGACACCTCGCCAGGAGGACCGATCATGCGAAGAATCCTGCTCACTGCCGCGGCCACGGCGCTGGCCGCCGTCACGGGTCTGGCGGCCGCTCCGGCCGGCGCCGCGACCGTCCCGCCCGCCTCCGCCGCTTCCTCTGCCGCTTCCTCCGACGCGCCCGGGGCCGTCGCCGGTCAGGGCGGGTGGGAGGCGTGGCCCACGCCGGCGTCCGACCTCCCGGCCGGCTCCCGCTGCGACTTCCCCGTGCACCTGGAGCCCGTCGTCGACGAGGGGCAGCGGCGGGTGCTGGAGTACGCCCCCGACGGCACCACCGTGCGGCGCGCCGCCTTCCGGGGCGCCCTCGTCCTGCGGATCACCAACACGACGACCGGCGCCTCGTACGTCGCGGACGCCGGCGGCCGGGCCGTCGTCGACTACCGCGCCGACAGGTCCCAGACCTGGCACGCCCACGGCCCGGTCCTGCTCGGCGTCGGCCCGAACGGCGGCAACCTGCCCCGCGACCTCTACCTCGTCGACGGCGTCTACACCATCGACATCGGCTCCACCGGCTACAAGACGCTGACCCTCAGGCACGGCTCCGCCGAACCGCTCTGCGCGAAGCTCGCCTGACAGCCGCTGGAGCATCCCGCCACTCCTGCGGCTGCCCCGTCCGGCGCAGCGTGGCGCGCGCCGCGGGCGGGGGGCTGCGATCTTCGGAGGGCACCCGGTCGCCGCCCGACGGCCGGGTCCCGTCGTCCCGAGACCGTGGAGGCCCGGATGTGGCAGGCTCCTCCCGCCCCCGTCAGCCGTGAGTGGCTCCCGGTGCTGGACATGCCAGCGCCCGCCCCGCAGAACCGCTGGACGGTGCTGCTGCGCGCGCTGCTGCTGATCCCCCAGTTCGTGGTGGTGTGGGTGCTGTCGGTGGTGGCGTTCTTCGTCACCGTCGTCGGCTGGTTCGGCGCGCTGGTGCTCGGCCGGCTGCCCGACTTCGTGGCGGACTACCTCACCGTGTTCGTCCCGTACGACACCCGCGTCACCGCGTACCTGATGCTCACCGTGGACCGCTATCCGCCGTTCCGGTTCGAGGTGCCCGAGTACCCGGTGCAGGTCGAGCTGCGGCCGGGCGAGCTGAACCGGCTGGCCGTGCTGTTCCGAATCATCCTGGTCATCCCGGCCTCGATCGTGCAGGGCCTGGTGTACGCGGGGTGGTGGACGGTGTCGTTCGTCCTCTGGCTGGTGGTGCTGGTCCTCGGCCGGATGCCGCGGCCGCTGTACGAGGCGACGGCCGCGATCCTGCGCTACCGGGTGCGCTACACCGCCTATCTGACGATGATCTCGTCCGCCTACCCCAAGCGCCTGTTCGGCGACGAGCCGGGCAGCGAGCCGGCGGGCCCGGTCTCGGCCACCCGCCCGCTGGTCCTGGGCGGTGCCGCGCGCGGCCTGCTCGTCCTCTTCCTGCTCCTCGGGCTGGCCTCCTCGCTGACGGGATCGATCACCGCCTCGGTGACCTCGGACGACGACGACAGCGACGACAACGACAGCACCGCCCCGACCCAGCGCGTCACCGCGCCCCTCGTGCCGGGTCCCGCCGACCGTGCTCCCCGGGGGCCGCTCGGCGAGGCGTAGCGGGTAGCGGGTGACGGGTGACGGGTGACGGGTAGCGGGTCGCGGGCACGCCCGATCCGGGGGCGCGTACGCACCGGCGCACCGCTGCCGCGTACGCGCCGTCTGATCGAGAAAGCAAGGTTACCGGCGGTATGTGCGCGGCTACGTTTGGCATATGACGCACTCTCGAGTCCGCCGACTCCTCGTCCGTACCGCCGGGGCCCTCGTGCTCCTGGTCGCTCCCCTCGGGGCGCAGGCCGCCGCCGCGCCCAGCCAGGCCGGGGACCAGAGAGCCATCATCACCTCCCTGAGCGACGGCGACCGCGACGTGCTGCAGCAGGCGGTGGACGCCCAGCTCGCCGCGGGCAAGGGCGGCCGACAGACCGCCGCCAACGAGATCACCTTCCCGGACGGAGCGGTGCTGGTGCTCCCACTGCCCGGACAGGCGCAGGCGCCGCCGTGGAGCGGCGACCACCGCCGCCGCACCGTCCGGAGCCCGGACTGGAAGCACTGCCCCACCCCGGTCAGCGAGCCGTCCTACTACTGCTTCTACGCCGACCGGAACTGGGGCGGCCGCCGGCTCCAGTTCAACCTCTTCCACGAGGACGCCGCCGTGTACTTCACCGACTACGGGTTCCGCGACCAGGCGAGCAGCTGGGTGAACACGGCGCGCGGTCTGGAGGTGATCGTGGACAACGACCCGGGCGACGGCCAGTGGCTGATGCTCTGGAAGGAGCCGGCGGAGTCGCTGTCCGCGTCGGTCGCGTACGACAACATGGCCGACCGGTTCTGGGCGGTCCGGCAGTAGCGGCCGTCCTCGCCTCCGGACACCGGCCGCCCACTACCGGCTACCGGCTACCTGCCGAGGCAGCCGAGGCCGGGGGCGAGACCGCGCCGGTGGCGACCGGCTCCGGCGTGACCGTGATGTAGGTCGGCGCCGGAGCGGTCTGCCGGGAGTCCGCCGCGAACCAGCCGGCACCGAACGCGACGATGCCGAGCAGGAGGCCCGCGAGGACCAGCGTGACGATGTGCTGTTTCATGGCCCAAGGGTAGGGGCGGAGCGTCCAACTTCCTTGCAAACACGGCCCGCTGGGCACGGTAGGCGTCAATCGGCGTTGACGCTGCGGCGGCCGCCGCCCCGCTCGGCTGGACCCGTCCGCGGACCGTCGCCGCCGACTGGGAGAATCTCCGCATGACCTCCCCGCTCCACCCCGTCCGCGTCCTCCGGGTCCTCGGCGACCGCCCGTTCGCCGAGGTCGGCCGCCCCGTCCTCGCCGTGCCCGACGAGGCGCGCGGCCTGCTCGCCGTCGCGGGCGAGCGCGCGTTCGCCCGGACCGCGACGGTGGGGGTGTACGGCACGGGGGACCTCGGCTGCCGGGCCGTGCTCCGGACGCGTTTCCCGGTGCACGCGCTGGCCTTCCACCCCACCGCGCCCCTGCTCGCCGTCGGCACCGGCGCGTACGACGGCGGCTACTTCTTCGAGGGCGAGCTGCTGCTCCTCGACTGGGAGACGGGCACGACCACCTCGCTCATCGAGCACGACTTCGGCCGCAGGGTCCTCGGACTGGCCTGGCTCGACGACCAGGCCCTGCGCGTGCTGATGTCACCGCCGGACGACTGGAAGGACCGGAAAGCGCACGTCGAAGGCCACGTCGCCGTCGTACGTCGGCCCGACTGGCGCACCGCCGCGCCCCGTTCGCTCACCTTCGACGACCTGGCCGGCCCGCGGGTCCCGGCCCCGCGGGCCGACGGACGCGAGGAGGCCCACCGGGCGCTCTCCGCCCTGAGCCCGGACTGGGAGCCCCGGCGGCACGTCCTCGCCGTCGAGGAACGACCGGACGGCGCGGTCCTGGCCACCCTCGCCCGCGAGGAGGACGACGAGGAGGGCGACCAGGACGACGCCCCGGAGCAGCCCGGGGGCACCACGCTCCCCGACGGCCTGCTGCTCCGGCACCGCACCGTCCCGTACCTCGACGTGCACGACCGCCTGCGGATCCGGCGCGGGAGCCGGGACTACGTCAACCAGGCCCCGCCGCCGGGCCGTCGGGAGACGGAGCCGTACGTGCTCTCGGTGCGCTCCCCCGACGGGGCGGACCTCCAACCCCTGTTCCCGTTCTCCTGGGAGCCCGGGGAGACGCACTTCCCCGGCCCGGGCGTGGAGACCGCCGACGGCGACCTGGTGTACGCCGGCACCGTCTACAGCGGCCACGGGCTGCAGCCCGGCGGCTCCTTCGTCGTCCGCCGCTCGGGCACCGACGGCACGCCGCGCTGGGTGTTCCGGACCGACCACGTCGCCCTCGACCTCGACACCGACCCGGACACCGCCCACGTCGCCTACCGCGACGGCGAGCTCCTGGCCCTCGACCTCCGCACCGGCGCCCTCCGCCGGCGCCACCGGCTGACCGTCGCCGGTGTCCCCGTCGTCCCGACCGCGCTCACCGCCGCCGGGGCCGGCCGCCTGCTCGTCGGCACGGCCGACGGCCGGGTCCTGGAGTGCACGACCGGTTGGCCCTCCGGGCCCGGGGCGGCGGACCGGGAGGGCACCGTCTGAGCTTTCCTCCGGCATCGGCGAACTCCCCTTGTATAAAGGGACGGAGGGGACCGAGGAGGTCGCAGCATGCACTCGAGCGAACAGCCGCAGAAGGCCGGGCCGCCTCATCGCGACGCGGGCCCGGCCCGGCGCCCCGGCACCGGAGCACGCTCCGAAGGGGACACGCCCGCGCGGGGCGCCGCGGCCCTGCAGCGCACCGTCGGCAACGCGGCGACGGCGCGCATGATCGCGGAGCAGCGGGACGGCACCGGCCGGGACGACCGCCGGGCGGCCGTGGGACTCCAGCGCGCACCGGGCGACCAGGCCGCCCCGCGCCGGCCCCGGGTGCAGCTGGACCAGAACAACGTGCTGAGGATCTGCGAGGCCGCCACGCCCGACGGGCAGGCCGCCTCCGGCGGACGGGCGGCCGACCTGCGGACCATCGTGTGGGAGGACCACTGGGCCGCCATCTCCGAGGTGTGCCGGAAGCACAAGTACACCATCGCCGTGCGGGAGACCGGGGAGCACTCGATCCGGCGCATCGCGGAGGGCGCCAAGCCCAAGCCGCACACCATCCTGGAGAAGTCCATCAAGCCCTCCTCCGTCCGCAAGAAGTACGGCGCCGGGCCCGGGCAGGCCGAGGGCGACCCGGCGACGGTGCTGCGCTGGCTGCAGGCCCAGGACCTGAGCGGCTTCGTCGGCCACTGGAACGACCAGGGCCTGGCCGGCATCCGGATCGACCGCCCGCCCCGGTCCGTCCTGGACCTGGGCATCGTGCAGACCGGCCCCGGGGGCGAGCAGTACGTGCCGATCGACCTGCGGACACAGGACGGCGGCCCGGCGCTGACCCGGCTGAAGGCCGATCCGCACTGGAAGCGCTACCTCTACACCGGGGACTACGACCTGCACGAGGTGTACTCCGCGCAGGGCGGCACGGGCGGCGGCCAGATCCCGGAGGCCACCCCCGAGAAGGCCAAGCTGCTGGACCGGCTCAACGCCGGGATCGCCGGGACGGCCCAGGAGGGCGAGGTGGTGCGCAGCGGCAAGGTGGCCATGGAGCACGGCCGGCTGCACATGGCGGGCGGCTCGGAGTACGCCATGTTCCAGCACGGCGACCAGGCCACCTACCGGATGAACCAGTACCTGGAGGCGCTGGAGGGCGAGGTGGCCCGGCACGCGGCGCAGCTGGTGCGGGCGGTGGCCACGGAGGCCGACGAGCCGCTGGCCTGGTGCCGCATGGGGCAGTGGTACGTGACCAGGAACCGCGAGGAGCACGCCGTCCTGCGCGCCCGCTGGAAGCTGGCCGTGCCGCACACCTGGGGCGCCGACGAGGTGGACCGCACCGCCCGCGGCGGCTACCGCACGGCCGGCTACATCGACTGACCGCGGAGCGGGCCGCACCGGCCTTGCCGCCGTACCGGCCGTACCGGGGCCGCGTCCCGTGCGGCGGCCCCGGCGGCCGGGTGGCCTGTCCTGACGGTCGGTCGTGCGGCTGTCAGGCGGGGTGTCAGCTGTCGGAACCGCCTCCCGTCCCGTGGCCGTCGGCGAGTTCGGCGGCGTAGCGGTCGGCGGCCTCCGCGAGCTGGTGGGTCATCCGGTCCACCTGGCTGCCGAGGTGGCCGGAGACGATGCGGTGGGCGCCGTCGAGGTCCCCGCCGAGCAGCTCGCCGGTGATCACCAGGGTGTTGTCCGGGAGCATGCGGCGTCCGGACATCCGCCGCTGGACCTCGTCCATGCCGACGTCCGCCAGCGTCTGCCGCAGCTCCTCGGTCAGCGGGGCGAGCCAGCGGGCGCGCAGCGCGTACTCGCCGTGGTCGGCGAAGGTCGGGTGGAGCCGGGCGAGGAGCTGCGCGGGGTAATCCTCGCCGTGGTCGGCGAACTGCGGGTAGTCCTTGGCGAATTCGTCCCAGTCGACGTCGAGTCCGGTGATCTGCTCCGGGAAGACCGGCCAGTACAGGCAGTTCGGGTCGGACTGGGTGAAGACCTCCCGGAGCAGCTCGTACGGGACCTCGGCGGTGCGCGAGAGCAGGACCGCGTCGTACAGGTCCTTGCCCTGCGGGTGGATGTCCGAGACGAGCCAGAGGATCTTCCAGGCGAGGGAGAGCTCGGGCGTGGCGCCGAGCAGCGGGCCGGTGACGCCGGGGAGCAGGTAGGGCTGCGGCGGGACGGGCAGGTGCTCGGTGAAGACGAAGTCGAGCTGGACCGACCCGCCCGGAACGCCCGGGGCCGTCCACGGCAGGACGAGCCGGCGCCCGGGCACCCGGTCGTAGGTCCAGATCTCGTCGCTGACCGCCTGGTCGGCGTGCACCCGCACGGTGCCCGAGAGCCGTTCGGCGCCGGCGGCGAGCTCCCGGAACATCCGGCCAGTGCGCTCGTCGGCCAGCTCCCAGTCCGTCGGGCGGACCACGAAGTCGAGGTCGCCCGGCTCCCGTGCCTGCTCGCCGTACCAGGCGCGCAGCAGGACGCTGCCGCGCAGCACCAGGTGGTCGGCCCACGGCGAGTCGGCGACGGCGGAGAGCACGGTGGCCAGCGCCTCGCGCCGTGCGGCGAGCCAGCGTTCGGCGAGCCGCGGGTCGGCGAAGGCCGGCTCGCTGGGCCGGAGGGCCCGGGCGTACCCGGCGAGGGCGGGGTCGAAGACCGGCTGCTGGCTGACCGCCTCGTCGTCGACCGGCCGGATGGTCCTGGGCAGGTCCCGGTCCTCACGGACGTCCTCCGACGGCGGCCGCTTGGGCAGCACCACGCCCTGCCACGGTCCCCAGTTCAGGTTCTCCCACGCCACCGGCGACGGGGACTTGCCCTCGGTCATCCCTGCTCTCCTTCTCCGTCTCCGTACGGCCGGGCGCCGTGCCCGTGCTCGCTGATCCATCCCGCGTCCAGGTCCTCGTGGCTGTCCACGACGACGAACTCGCGCTCCACGGACACCACCTCGCGGCCGTCGGCGGCGAGGTCCCGCAGCAGCGCCTCCAGCCGGCGGCCCGCGGTGTCCAGGCCCACCGAGCGGCACCGCTGGGTCACGAACCACTCGTACCGGCCGTCCGCGCGCACCCGGCGCGGATTGCGCGACAGGTGCGCACCGTGCCGGACGGCCAGCTCGGTGAGGGTGGCGAGGCGCGCGTCGTCCGCCTCGGGCACCGGGCCCGGGAGCAGCAGCTTGACGTGGTGTTCGAAGTACCGGCCGGCTCCGTGCGGCACGGCGTCCTCGTCCGAGGCCGGGACGCCGTGTGCCCACGGCGCTGCCTCGATCTTCGCCCGCAGGACGGTGAACCCGGCTCGGGCCAGCCCCTCGGCCGTCCGGGACGTCACCGCGGCGACCTCCGCCAGCGTGCCGTCGGCGCGCAGGGTGAGCATCGGCTGCGAGGGCGCCGCACCGCGGGCCAGCAGGATGTGGGAGAACTTCACGTCGTGGCCCCGCGCCCACGCGGCCAGCGCCTCGGCGGCTCCGGGCTCCACGGTCAGGTGGACCTCGAAGTCGCCCCGGACGTCGGGAGGCGCGGGCCGGTCGTCACGGCGCTGGTCGGAACGGGTCAGGAGCATGGGGAGCATCCTGCCAAGCCGCTCTGACAACGCCGCGGGCGCCCCGGTGCCGCCGCGGCCCTCCTCCGCCGGGACGGCCGGGCGGGGCCCGCCGGCCCCGTCGACTCCGCTCGGATGAGGACGACTCAGGAGGGCAGGACGGCCACGGCCTCCACCTCCACCAGCTGGTCGTGGTACCCGAGCACGGCGACGCCGAGCAGGGTGCTCGGGGCGTCGTGCTCCCCCATGTAGGCGCGGTAGACGTTCCACACCTTCACCAGGTCCGCCTGGTCGGCGGAGGCCACGTAGACCGTCGTCCGGGCGATGTCGGTGAGGGAGGCGCCGGACTCCTCCAGCACGGTTAGCAGGTTCCGCATCACCTGGTGGGCCTGGGCCTCGAAGTCGCCGACGGCGACCGTCCGCCCCTCCTCGTCGAGCGGGCAGGCCCCGGCCAGCCAGAGCGAGCGGACCGGGGCGTCGACCTCCGCCGCGTAGGCGTAGTCCACCGCCCTGGTCAGCCGCGTGGTGCGGATCAGCTTGACGGCGCTGCTCATGTGGTCCTCCGACGGTCCCGACCGAACGTTCGCGCCCATCGTTGGCCTCTCCTGAGCGACCGTCAAACCATTTAACCGGTGAACTCCCTTCCGTTCCGGGCCTCCTGCGTCCACGATTCACCGTTGCGGGGGATGGCGGACTGGCCCGCCGGAGCGCCATCCTGGTGCCTGCGCCCGGGGACCACGCCCCCGGGCGCTCATCCACCTCCAGCCCCGGGAGGCACCGCCATGGAGCCCCAACCGTCCGGCCGCGACCAGGCTTCCGGAGTCCGCCGGCGCCGCATGCTCGGACTCGCGCTCGGGGCGGGCCTCGTCCCGGCGCTCGGCCCGGCGGCCCAGGCGGCGTCCGACGCCCCGCCGGAGACGGCCGGGTCGCTGCCGGCCGCCGCGCTGGGCCGCCGGGTCGCCGCCGTGGCCGCGAGCCAGCTCGGCGTGCCGTACGCCTGGGGCGGCGGCGACCGGCTGGGCGCGAGCCTCGGCTTCTGCGACGAGGACAACGGCTGGTTGAACGGCGTGTGCATGGGCGAGGAGACGGTCGGCTTCGACTGCAGCGGCCTGTCGCTCTACTGCTGGTACCGGGCCAGCCACGGCACCGTCGAGCTCGGGCACTACACCGTCGCCCAGTTCAACCTCAGCGCCCCGGTGGAGCGCGACGCGCTCGCCCCGGGCGACCTCCTCTTCTTCTCCCGCCCCGACGCCCCCCTGCACCACGTCGGGATCCACGTCGGCGAGGGCGCGATGATCCACGCCGAGCGGACCGGCACCCTGGTCGCCCGGGTCGAGAACGTGCTCGACGTCCCGCGCTGGGCGGGCGAGTTCGCCGGTGCCCGCCGCCCGGGTCAGCCCACCGCCTGAGCCGGTCAAGCCGACCGGCTGTTCACAGGCCGCCACGCCGCTCCCCCATCCCGTGGTGCACCCGCAGCAGCAGCTCCTGCAGCGCCCGCCGCTCCCCCGCGTCCAGCGGCGCGAGCACCTCGTCCTGCACCGCCCGCGCCTGGGCGTCGAGTTCGGCGAGCAGCGCCCGTCCGGCGTCGGTGACGGAGACCGAGACCCGCCGCCGGTCGGCCTGGTCCCTGGCACGCTCGACGTACCCGGCGGCGGCGAGCTGGTCGGCGACCTTGGCCAGGTCGCTCGGGTCGATGGCCAGCCGCCGCACCAGGTCCCGCTGGGCCTGCGGGCCGAAGTCGGCGAGCGCCGCCAGCACCGCCATGTCCCAGAGCCGCAGGCCGCGTTCGGCCAACCGCTCGGCGAACCGGCCGCGCGCCGCCTTGCCGACCCGGGAGAGCAGGTAGGTGGTGAGGTCCAGCAGGGTCGGGGGGAGCCCGGCGGCGGACTGGGGGTTCTCGGTGGCGTGCTGGGGATTCTCGGAGGCCATGGCGACAGTCTAGGGTCCGTCCCTATAGTGGGTTCCGACCCACTGATTCGGAACCGCCGCCCCCTTGCCAGGAGTTCGCCCGTGGACGCCCTGTACCCCCGCCTGCTCGTCACCCGCTTCGCCGAGTGCTTCGGCTTCTACCGCGCCGTCCTCCCGCCGCTCACCGGCGCCACCCTGGTCAAGGGCTCGCCCGAGAGCCCGTACGCCAACTGGGACCTCGCCGACCAGGCCCTGCTCGCCCTCTTCGACCGCTCCGCGATGGCCGCCGCCCTCGGCACCGCCGAACCGCCCGGGCACACCGGCGCACCCACCGCGCCCGCCGCCCTCGCGCAGGACGCCGCGATGCTGGTCCTGCGGGTGGCCGACGTGGACGCCGCCCTCGACCTCTGCCTGCGCCACGGCGGCACCCCGGTCGCACCCGCGACCGACCGCCCGGAGTGGGGCCCCACCCTGCGCAGCGCCCATCTGCGCGACCCGGACGGCCGCCTGGTCGAGCTCCAGTCCTACTGACCGGCCCGCGCCGCGCGGGGCCTCGGACTCCAGCGGCGCGGGCCGGTCGACGGAACGTCCCGGCCCGGCCTACTCCATCGGCAGCGAGGGCCGGTCTGCCGGCCCGGACGCCGCGAAGTCACGTTCGGCCTGGGCGAGTTGCTCGGCCCGGTAGTCCGAGGAGCAGGCCCGCCCGAGGGCCTGCGAAGCGGCATCGGCGCCCGGGACGTGCCCGAGTACGGCGGCACAGTACTGGACGGCGGGGCTGGGCAGCGGCCGCAGCTCGGCCGAGCCGGCCGGGGTGGCGGCCACCGCCCCGGCAAGGGCGAGCGAGCCGGCCAGGACGGGAGCGGCGAGGCCGCGGGGAATGCGCATCGGGGTACCTCCGGACGGGTGGGGACAGCGGCGGTGGACTCGGCCGCCCGGCCCATTCGACGGGCGGCCGCCACCCGCGGCTCGGCCGACACACCGTGCACCGCACTAGTCGTACGTACGCCACCGGCGCGGCGGCCGACGGAGCCGACGGCCGGCACCCCCTCGATCACAGCCGCCACCTCCCCGTTCCCGGCCGCCGCCCCGGCGATCAGCTCTCCGGCCGCCCCGAGGCGCCCTCCGGCCACAGCTCCGCGTCGCACGCCGCCACCAGCGCGCCGATCCGCGCCCACGCCTCCTCGGCCGGCAGCGGCTCCAGCCGGCGGCCGTCCCGCAGCCGCAGCGCGACCCGGTCGTCCACGGCCTCCTTCACCCCGATCACCGCCTGGTACGGCACCAGCCGGGCCGCGCGGATCCGGGCGCCGAGGCTGCCGTGCTCGGGGCCGGCGACCTCGGCGCGCAGCCCGAGGTCCAGGCAGCGCTGCCGGAACCGCTCGGCCTGCGGCAGTTCGGCCTCGGAGACGGGCAGCAGCACCACCTGGACGGGTGCCAGCCAGGCCGGGAACGCGCCCCCGTACAGCTCGATCAGGTGGGCGACCACGCGCTCGACGCTGCCGATCACGCTGCGGTGCACCATCACCGGGCGGTGCTTGGCGCCGTCCGCGCCGATGTAGTGCAGGTTGAACCGCTCGGGCTGGTGGAAGTCGATCTGCACGGTGGAAAGGGTGAACTCGCGCCCGGCGCCGTCGGCGATCTGCACGTCGATCTTGGGACCGTAGAACGCCGCCTCGCCCTCCGCCGCCTCGAACGGCACCCCGGAGCGCTCCAGCACCTCGGTGAGCAGGGCGACGGCACGCTCCCAGAGCGCCGGGTCGGCGACGTACTTGCCGCCCGCGCCGGGCAGCGAGAGCCGGTAGCGGACCGGGACAATACCCAGTGCCCGGTGCGCCTCGCGGATCAGCTCCAGTGCGGCGACGGCCTCGTCGGCCGCCTGCTCCGGGGTGCAGAAGATGTGGGCGTCGTTCAGCTGGATCGCCCGGACCCTGGTCAGCCCGCCCAGCACCCCGGACAGCTCGGACCGGTACATGCCGCCCAACTCGGCCATGCGCAGCGGAAGTTCCCGGTAGCTGTGGGAGCGTGAGCGGTAGATCAGCGCGTGGTGCGGACAGAGGCTGGGGCGCAGCACCATCTCCTCGGAGCCCAGCTCCATGGGCGGGAACATGTCCTCGCGGTAGTGCGCCCAGTGGCCGGAGATCTCGTACAGCTCGCGCTTGCCGAGCACCGGGGAGTAGACATGGCGGTAGCCGGCCCGGCGCTCGCGGCCGCGGATGAACTCCTCCAGGGAGTGCCGGATCGCGGCGCCGTCGGGGAGCCAGTACGGCAGGCCGGAGCCCATCAGCGGGTCGGTGTCGAAGAGGTCGAGTTCACGGCCGAGCTTGCGGTGGTCGTGGGCCGCGTTGTCGTGCGAGGGCTGGTTACGCATGGTGGTCTCCACTCGGTCTGCGGGCGAGTGGGACCGGAAACGGCGAAGCCCCGGGGCACTCGCCCCGGGGCTTCGGACTAGGTCAGCAGTCAGCGCGCCGGGACTCTCTCCGGCGTCGTCGTGGCGAGTGCAGCGCGCTTCATACGTTCCACGGTAACAGCTCCGGTCCGTCGGTGGTGATCTTTTCCAGAGCGGGATCGGGGCCCGAATCCCGGCCCGGCGGCTCAGAAGAGCGTGACGCACCCGCGTGCGGCCAGCGCCGCCAGCAGCCGGGCCGACGGCCGCACCTCGTTCCATCGGAGGTCCAGCTTCTCCAGCGCGGGCAGCGCCCCCGGGTCGGCCAGCCAGTCGGGCAGTTCGGTGATCCGGTTGCCGCGCAGGTCGAGGCGGCGCAGTCGCGGAAGCCCGGCGAGTACGGCGGGCAGTTCAGTGAGGGCGTTCTCCCGGAGTTCCAGCTCGCGCAGCTCCGCGAGGCCGCCGACCGACTCCGGCAGTCCGGTCAACTCGTTGCCGCGCAGCCAGAGTTCACGCAGCGCACCGAGTCCGCCGATCGACTCCGGCAGGGCGGCGAGCCGGTTGTGCTGGGCGCGCAGCTCGATCAGCGAGTCCAATCCGCCCAGGGTGGACGGGAGTTCGGTGAGCTGGTTCTCGCCCACGTTGAGGTAGCGCAGCGCGGTGAGCCGGCCGAGCCCCTCGGGCAGGGCGGTCAGCGCGTTGTCGTGAAGGTAGAGGAAGTCCCGGAGCCCGGTGAGGTCGCAGAGCTCGACCGGTAGCGCGGCGAGCCGGTTGTGCCCGAGGTCGAGGGTCCGCAGCCCGGTCAACCGGCCGATGCCGGGAGGGAGTTCCCGGATGCCGGTCTCGGCGAGGATGAGCACGGTCAGCTCGGTCCGGTCCCACACCTCGGCCGGCACCTCGTCGAGCGGGCGGCGCCAGAGGTTGAGCGTCACGTCCGCCGCTCCTCCCCCCGCTGTCATGCCTGCCCGCCCTGGGCCGGGCCGATGCGGAACTCCGCCAGCTCCCGGCCGTACCAGCGGTCGGTCAGTCCGGTACTGGTCATCCCGAGGCGCCGGCAGACCGCCGCCGACCGGGTGTTGTCCGGGGCCAGGATGGCGCGGATCTCGGTCAGGCCTTCGGCGAAGCCCTTGGCCAGGACGGCCCGGGCGGCCTCGGTGGCGATGCCCCGGCCCCAGCTGTCCGGGTGGAGGTGCCAGCCGATCTCGACCTCGCCGTCCCCGTCCGGCACGGGAAGCAGCAGGACCGCTCCCGCGACCACGCCGGTGTCCCGCCGTTCGACCGCCCAGACCCCGTACCGGGGGCCGGTGGAGCGCTCACGGCAGTGTTCGATGTACTGGCGGGCCTCCTCGGGGTGGGCCAGGGCGCGCGGCGTCCGGCCGAGCCACTGAGCGACCTCCCAGCGGGAGTAGATGTCGAACGCGCGCTCCTGGTCCGCCACCGTCCACTGACGCACCACCAGCCGTTCGGTGGTCAGCACCGTCTCCGAGCCCGGTTCCGTCCCCGCCATGGCGCGCACCCCTCTCCGATGATCTGTGTGGATCACCGTACGCACCCGAGCCGCCCACCGGAACTCCGAAGCCCGCCCGACCCCCTGTTGTCGAGGGCGGGCGGGGCTCCGACTGCCGGCCGCCGGCCGCCGGACCGCCGGTCAGATCGCGGACGGGAGGTGGAGCGCGGCCACCAGCCCGGCCACCGTCCGGAGCCTGGCGACGTACTCGCGGCAGTACTGCCCGTCGCCGACTGCCCCGTTGCTCAGTGGCAGAACTCGGCCTCCGCGAGCTTGCGTTCGCCGTCCACCCAGTCGGCGTTGGTGTTGAACACCGCCGCGTGCCGTCCGTCCCGGGTGGTCAGTGCCACCGTCGACGAACCGTGGATGCCTCCCGTGTGGCCCCAGAGGGTGATCCCACAGCTGAGCTTCACATCGCCGATACCCAGCCCGGGGCCGCCGGTGGCGGTGGCGGGGAGCATCTCGTCCAGCTCGGCCTTCGGCAGCAACTGTCCGCGCATCAGGGCGGAGTAGAAGCTGGTCAGATCAGCGGTGGTGGAGATCATTTCCCCGGCCGCCCCGGCCCACGAGGGGTTGAGTTCGGTGGTCTCCACTGGCGTCGTGGAGCCGCCGAACAGCTTGGAGTAGCCGAGCGCGTGCGGCCGGGGCAGGTCGACCGCGGTGCCGGGCAGGCTCGTCGCGGAGAGGCCGAGCGGTCGGATGATCCGCTGCTCGATCGCTTCGCCGTACGGGCGGCCGGTCACCTTGGCGATGATCATCCCGGCCAGGAGGTAGTCGGTGTTGGAGTACTTGACCTGCTTCCCCGGCTTGAAGAGCAGCGGGTGGCGGACCGCGAGCCGCACCAGGTCCTCGGGCCGGTAGGTGTCGTAGCGGTGGTTCAGGAAGTCCGGGGAGGCGAGCCGCTTCAGCATCAGCGGATCCTGATCGAAGGAGAACAGTCCGCTGGTGTGCCCGAGGATCTGCCGGATCGTGATCGCCGATCCCTTTTTCCCGACCCCTTGCAGCACGCCGGGCAGCCACTTCTCCACCGTGTCGTCCAGGTCGAGCCGGCCCTCGGCCTGGAGCTGGAGCACCACGGTCGCGGTGAAGGTCTTCGTCACGCTGCCGATCCTGAACCGCTCCCGGGGCGACCGGGGCTGTCCGGTCGCGGTGTCGGCCGTCCCGACGGCCGCCGACCAGTTGTCGTCACCCTCTCGGACGCCCGCGATCGTCCCGGGGAGGCTCTCGGCCCGGACGAGGTCCGCCATCGCGGTCCGCGTCGCACCGTGCCCGCCGCCGTGCTCTCCCTGGACACCGGCCGCCGCGGCCGCGGTCACCGTGCCCATCACCATCGCAGCGGCTACCGCCACCGCACCGAACCCGCGCCGAAGCGCCCCCTGCCGAGCCATGCCGACCTCCAAGGTCTGTGTCGTTTGTCCCCCCTGACCGGACCGGCGGCCCCGCCTCGCCCGGATGATTTCCGCCCGAGATCCGAGGACGGCGGGGCCGCAGGTCCGGGAAGGTGTCAGCAGGCGGTCGAGACGGTGACCCAGTGGTCCTCGTACCAGACCTCGATGGTGCACTTCTTGTGCGCGACCGACGCCGAGGCGGTGCCCGCCGTTCCCGCGGTGATGCCGACCAGCGCGACGAGTGCGGCGAGCGCGGTGGCCGCGCGCCGCTTACCGGTGCGTGCGGTGGTGGTCCTGGTGGCCATGGCTGGTTTCCTCTTCCTGTGGGCCGGCCTCGCCGAGGAGGCTGTGCCGGCTGGGTGATGCGAGGCAGGAGTGCGTCCCCGATCGTGGGTTCCGCCGCCCCTGCGCCCTCCGGCCGGAGGGCGCAGGACGAGGATGCGCCGCGGCCTCGCCCCCGAGGGAGGGCAGAGTGTGCCCTGGCGGACCGGCCGTGGTTGTGCGACCGGTCGCGGCCCCGGCGCCGTCGGGCCGTCGGGCCGTCGGGCCGTCCGCCGTAGGGGTCGGGTACCGCTACGGTCGGAGTCCCGCCGGACGGTGTCGGTCTCGGGGCGTATGGGCGGACCGTGGTGGGCATGCTGACAATCGTCGGTATGGACATCGCCGAAGCTCTTCGTGACTTCCTGGTCTCCCGCCGGGCGCGGCTTCGCCCCGAGGAGGTCGGATTACCTGCCCACGGCGTCCGCAGAGTGGCCGGCCTGCGCCGCGAGGAGGTCGCCGCATTGGCGGCCATGAGCGTGGAGCACTACACGCGGCTGGAACGAGGACAGGCGTCGCGGGTCTCGGACGCCGTCCTCGCCGCGGTGGCCGATGTCCTACGGCTCAGCCCGGGGGAACGCCGCTACCTGCGCAGTCTTGCGCGTCCGGTCGGCATCGAGGAGGCCGCCCTCCCCACGGACCGGCGGTCGAGCATGCAGCACGTGCTGGACTCGATGGTTCTCACGCCTGCCTACCTGGTCGGCCGGGGTGGCACGATCCTGGCCTGGAACGGGCTGGCGGCAGCCGTGTTCGCCGACTTCTCCCGTGTCCGCCCGGACCGCCGCACCGTTGGGCGGCTGGTCTTCACCGACCCGCGCGCCCTGCGGCTGTACGTGCACTGGGAGGAGAAGGCCCGCGAGACCGTGGCCTATCTGCGCACCGAGGTCGGCAAGTGGCCGCACGACCCCGGCCTCGCCCGGGAGATCGGCGAACTGAGTGCGCACAGCGCGGTGTTCCGCCGGCTCTGGGACGAGCAGGTGGTGCAGGAGAGCAGCCACACGAAGCTCCTGCTCGCCTGCCCGCCGGTGGGCCGCCTCAGCCTCTCCGCCGAGGCCCTCTACGTCGCAGGACACCCGGACGAGGTGATCGCCGTGTACACCGCCGTCCCAGGCTCCGACGACGAACAGGCCCTGCGCCGCCTGGCCCGCGCTGTCGTGCCCGCGTCCGCACCTGCGTCCGCACCGGTGTCGACGCCCACGGCCGATCCGGCCGGGACCTGACGGAAACCGTCAGGGCCGGCCACATCCCCACCGACCTCACCCTCGCCTCGCCCCGCCGCGCCGCACCCGCACCCGCACCCGCACCCGCACCCGCACCCGTCCACGACTACCCGACGGAACCGCGCCGCGCGGCCCGAGTCAGGGCGCTTCCGGACGGCGCACGGCGGAAACCGCACCGCTCCGACCCGCCGACGCCGGTCGAGGACCTGCGCGGACGAGCCGGAGCGGTGGAACCACGTGACGGCAGACGGTCAGCCCAGCTTCGGCATCACGGCGGCCGGCCCCTGCACCGCCGAGCCCGTCGCCT
Source organism: Kitasatospora sp. NPDC001261 (assembly GCF_042896795.1). Lineage (NCBI taxonomy): Bacteria > Bacillati > Actinomycetota > Actinomycetes > Kitasatosporales > Streptomycetaceae > Kitasatospora > Kitasatospora sp. NPDC001261. The sequence goes on along the minus strand of NZ_JBIAXP010000016.1, from coordinate 155,294 downwards.
TCCCGGTGCCGCAGAAGGCCTGCTCCAGGAAGCCGACCTCCGCCCGCATCTGCGCGACGAGCTCCGCATCGCCACCACTCGGGGTGACGGACATCGACACCTGCCGGTCGCCCGAGCTCCACAGCTCGGAGCTGTACCCGGACACCGAGCCGTTGTGCCCGTAGATCGGACCGCAGGAGAGCTGCCAGCTGGCCATCCCGAGCCCGTAGCCCAGCCCGCTCGGCACGCCCTCGACCTCGATCGGGGTCGTCGTGTTCATCTCCTTCAGCAGCGCGGGCGGCAGCAACCGGCCGCCCTGGAGGGCCTTGTCGAAGCGGTTCAGGTCGCCGAGGGTGGAGACCGCCTCGCCGGCCGCGTTCGCCCAGGTGACGCTCGCCACCGTCACGTCCCGGTCGCTGTGGTCCGCCGGGCCGGGGCCCTCGGGCACCGTCCAGTAGCCGTGCGCGTGCGGGCCCCGGATGCCGGTGGCCGTGCCCGGGAAGTACGTGTCGGTGAGGCCGAGCGGGCGCAGGATGCGCGCGGTGACCTCCTGGGCGTAGGCGTGCCCGGTCACCTTCTCGATGATCATGCCGAGCAGGGTGTAGTTGACGTTGGAGTAGCCGTACCCGGTGCCCGGCGGGAAGTCGGGCGCGTGCGCCACCGAGGAGGCCACCACCTGGGCCGGGGTGATCTGCCGGGTCAGGCCGCCCTGGTCCAGCCAGTTCCGGACGACCGCCGCGTCCGTCCAGTCGGGGAACACCCCGCCCTTCTCGTTGGTGGAGTCCCAGAGCCCGGAGCGGTGGCTGAGCAGTTGACGGACGGTGATGTGGTCGCCGTTCGGGACCAGCCCGGGCAGGTACCGCTCGACCGGCTCGTCCAGGCCGATCCGCCCCTCCCCGACCAGTTGGAGCACCGTGGTGGAGACGAACACCTTGGTGACGCTGCCGACCCGGAACCGCCCGTCTGCGCGGACCGGTGCGCCGGTGGCCAGGTCGGAGACGCCGGACGCCCCGCGCCAGACCCCGTTCCCGTCCCTGACCTCCGCGATCGCCCCGACCGCGCCGGCCCCGGTGACCGCCCGCAGGGCCGCCGCCCTCGGGTCGCCGGAGCCCGGCCGCGCGTCGGCGGCCCCGGCCGCACCGGCCGAGACCACCGGCCCGGCCAGTGTCAGACAGACCGCCCCCACCAGCGCGGAAACAAACGTACGACGTGCCATGCGACCCCACCTTCGCAGTCGGCGAGCAGCTCCTCGCCTTCGTCGCCCAGCCTCGCCGCACCGTTGACAGTCCGTCATCCCCCGCCGGGAGGAGCCGGTCGTACACCGGACAACGGAGGGCGTCCACCGGAAGGCGTACATCCCCGCCGGCGCCGCCACCGGGCGCGGCTACCGGGCCGGGGCCGGACGGACCGGGTGCTTGCTCAGGATCGACACCCGGTTGAAGGCGTTGATGGCGATCGACACCCAGACCGCCGCCGAGATCTCCTCGTCGCTCAGCACCTCGCGCGCCACGCCGTACGCGGCCTCCTGGAGCGCCGCGTCCGCCGGGTCGGTGGTCGCCTCGGCCAGCCCGAGCGCGGCGCGCTCGCGGTCGCTGAACACCTCGGTGTCCCGCCAGGCCGCGAGCACGCCCAGGCGCTGGGCGGTCTCGCCCTCGCGGATCGCGGCCCTGGTGTGCACGTGCAGGCAGTAGGCGCAGCCGTTGATCTGCGATACCCGGAGGTTGACCAGCTCGATCAGCCGGCGGTCCAGTCCGGCCGCGGCCGCGACCTCGCGCGCCGCCTCGGCGGCGGCCAGGAACGCCTTGTACGCCTGGGGGCTCTGCTTGTCGATGAACACCCGCCGGTCCGTCGGAACCGCCGCCACATCACTCACCTGGACTCCTTAGGCTGATCGGGCTGTCGTGCGCCACTCTGCCATGGCATGATAGTTGAATATAGAACTAATTGCACCTGGGAGGGACCACCCGTGAGCACCGCCGAGACCGACCGCGCCGCCACCCCCGCCGCCGACCCGCGGGTGGAGGTCCTGCCCGCCCGGGACGTGCCGCTCGGCGGCCCGCGCGCGATGACCGTACGCCGCACCCTGCCCCAGCGCTCCCGCAGCACGATCGGCGCCTGGTGCTTCGTCGACCACTACGGTCCCGACGACGTCACCAGCACCGGCGGCATGGACGTCGCCCCGCACCCGCACACCGGACTGCAGACCGTGAGCTGGCTCTTCACCGGCGAGATCGAGCACCGCGACAGCCTCGGCGTCCACGCGTACGTCCGGCCTGGCGAGGTCAACCTGATGACCTCCGGCCGCGGCATCGCCCACTCCGAGGTCTCCACCCCGGCCACCACCGTCCTGCACGGCGTCCAGCTGTGGGTCGCCCTGCCCGAGGAGCACCGGCACACCGGGCGCGACTTCCACCACCACGTGCCCGCCCCCGTCGCCCTGGACGGCGGCGAGGCCCGGGTCTTCCTCGGCACCCTCGCCGGCGACACCTCCCCCGTCCCCACCTTCACCCCCCTGCTCGGCGCCGAGCTGACCCTGCACCCCGGGGCCACCGTCACCCTCGACGTCGACCCCGCCTTCGAACACGGCCTGCTGGTCGACAGCGGACACGTCCGCCTCCTCGACACCCCGCTGCGCCCCGCCGAACTCGGCTACGCCGCCCCCGGCCGCGACACCCTCACCCTCACCAACACCGGCGACACCGACGCCCGCCTGGTCCTGCTCGGCGGCACGCCCTTCGAGGAGCAGATCGTCATGTGGTGGAACTTCATCGGGCGGTCCCACGAGGACATCGTCCAGGCCCGCGACGAGTGGCAGGCCGCCACCGACCGCTTCGGCGCCGTCCAGGGCTACCCCGGCGACCGCCTCCCCGCCCCCGAACTCCCCGGCCTCCCCCTCAAGCCCCGCGGACGCGTGCGCTGACCTGCGCGTTACGCGATCGGGGGTGCGGCGCCCGGGTCCACCGCACCCCGAGCCGGGCCACAGGGCCATGGAGCCGATGCCGGCGGACATGATCTCGACGACCGCGGGTACTGCCCCGGTGGCATACGGGAACGCGGCCGAACGGCTCCAGGCCTGCAGGTGGGCGAACGCGGAGCGCCACACGGGACTGATGCCCCGATTCTGCGGGAGAGGACGGTGATCGTCGTCAACTGACGGGTTGATAGCGGGGGTCGGCGTCATACCACGGGTTGACGTCCGGGATCGCATCCCGGTTTGACGATCCCGGCCTCCCGGATCCCGAGACTGGTGTGCACATCCCGACCAAGGAGGCTGGGCCGGTTGAGCGCACCACGTCTGCTGACGCACCGCACCGTTTCCACCACCGCGTCCGAGCCCGGTGCCTGGTGGGCACACCGGCTGCCGCCCGTCGTCGCCTGGACGCTGTGCGCGCTCTTCGCCGGAGGACTGGGCCTGGCATCGACCCTCAGCCCTCACCGGGTGTGGGGCGCGACCGCGGCCGGGGGGTACCTGGCGGCCGCACTGCTCAGCGGACTCGGGCAGGGGGTGTGGCGGCGCCGGGCGGTCCGGGTGGCCGCGGCCGGGTCGGTCCTGGTCCCGCTGGTCCTGCTGGTCCTGCGCGGCCAGGGGCAACTGGAGCTCGACGTCGTCCAGCGCTCGGGTGAGCGACTGCTGTCGACGGGCGTTCCGTACCTCGAGCGGCCCGCCGCCCTCGCGGACTACAACCCCTACCTTCCCGGCATGGCGGTCTTCGGCCTGCCACACGCGCTGCTGGGCGACGTGGTCGCCGGCGACGCGCGCTGGTGGTTCACGCTGTCCTTCCTCGCGGTGATCGCCGTCTCGGCCCGCATCACCGCGGGGCGTCGAGGAAGCGTGGGGCTGGCGGCGCTCGTCGCTTTCCCCGCCGTCGCCCTCCCACTGGCCGTCGGAGGGGTGGACCTGCCGGTGAGCGCGCTGATGTGCCTGGCGCTGGCGCTGGCCGGGACCGGGCGGCCCGGCGGCACCGGACTGGCGCTGGGCGCGGCGGCCTCCTTGAAGTGGACGGCCTGGCCGCTCGTTCCGGTCGCGCTCGTCCTGCTCGCGACGGTCCGGGGACGGAGCGCGGCGCTGCGGGCCCTCGCCGTCACCGTCGCCGTCGCCGGGACCGTGGTGATCCCGTCCGTACTGGCGACCCCGAATGCCCTCCTGGAGCACACGGTGCTGTTCCCCACCGGCGCCGGCGTCACCGCCTCCCCCGCGGACAGCCCGCTGCCCGGTCATCTCCTGGCAGCCCATGTGCCCGGGGGCCGCGCGCTCGCCCTCGCCCTCCTGGCGCTGGCCGCGGCCGCGGTGGGCACCTCGCTCCTGACCCACCCGCCCCGGACCGTCGTCGCCGCTTCCGACCGGCTGGCCCTCGGGCTGGCCCTCGCCATCTGTCTGGCCCCGGCCACCCGCTTCGGCTACTTCGTGGTGCCGTTCGTCCTGGTCGGCTGGGTCCGGCTCTGCCCGGATTCCCTCGATTCAGGAGACCGCATGCGCACCGTCGCCGTCCCCCGGCAACACCCCACCGGCCGTCACGCCCCCCGACGCCGACTGCGCTGGACCCACGCCCTGCTCCGGCGACTGGGCCGCCGGGCCTGAACCGTGCCGCGCACACTCGTGGTCACCAACGACTTCCCGCCCCGACAGGGAGGGATCGAGACCTTCGTCCACGCGATGACGGAACGCTTCGCCCCGGACGGCGTCGTCGTCTACACGTCCTCCACCCCGGGCGCCGCCGCCTTCGACAACGCCCTCCCCGTGGAGGGGCTCGGCATCGTGTTCCTGGAAGCGGCGGCGGCCGGCCTGCCGGTGCTGGTCGGCAACTCCGGCGGCGCCCCGGACGCCGTGCTCGACGGGGAGACGGGACGAGTCGTGGGCGGCACTCCACCCTGTCGAGCACCGCGAATGACGACAGGCGCGGGGCGAGGGGTCAGGGCGTGGCGGTGAGGGTGGGCCAGAGGGTGGCGGCGGTGACGGACCGGGCCAGGGCGGGCGCCCAGGTGGTTTCGTCGCCGTCCTCGTCACGCCAGGACCACAGGCGGGTGGTGACGAGGTGGAGCGGGTTGAGCCGGGTGATGCCTATGGCGCCGTGGAGTTGGTGGGCGATGCGGGCGATCTCGGCGGCCGAGACGGATGCCTGGGTCTTGGCGGCGGCGACGGCGAAGTGGGCGGCCACCCCGCCGGTGTCCAGGGGGGTGGCGGCGGCTTGGACGGCGGCGCGTACCAGGGCGGCCTCCTCGATGAGCCGTGCCTCCTCCTGCTTGACGGCCTGGAAGCGGCTGAGCGGACGGCCGAACTGGGTGCGGGCGGTGGTGTGGGCGACCGTCAGTTCCACGCAGCGTTCGGCGGCTCCGGCGATCAGGGCGGCCCGGGCCAGGGCTGCGCGGAGCCGGGCCTCGTCGAGCAGTTCCGGGGAGATCCGGCGGACCTGCGAGGCGGGGATCTCGAGAGCGGCGAGGTGCAGGTCGTCGCGGGGTTCCTCGGCGAGGTTGCCGCCGGGGGTGAGGACGGCCCGGTCGGGGGCGAGGGTGAACAGGACAGGTCCGGAGGGGGCGGCGGCCAGGACGGTGACGGCGGTGGCGGTGCGGGCCCAGGGGACGCGACGCAGGGTGCCGGTGACCAGCAGGGTGTCGTCGTCGCCCAGGCAGCCGGCCGAGCCGACGGGGGAGGCGGCCGGACGGGCGTAGCGGATCGTCAGCTCGGGCGCGATGGCGTAGCTGAGCGGGCCGTCGGGGACGGGGAGGCCGACCCGGCGCAGCAGCGGGCGGGCGACCAGGGCGGTCTCGGCGAGAGGGGCGGGGACGGCGCGGCGTCCTGCCTCCTGGGCGGCGGCGAGGAGTTCGGCGGTCGGGGCGTCCGGGGCGGGGAGGGCCACGGCGTCCGGGGCGGTCGTGTTGGTGACGGCGGCGATGGAGTCCGCGTCGGCGTGGAAGGCGGCGGTGTCGTAGGCGTCGGCGGAGATGACGGGGGTGCTGGTGTCGATCGTGTGGGTGTTCATCAGTGCTGCTCCAGACCGCGAGTGATGATGCCGCGAAGGATCTCGTTGGTGCCGCCGCGCAGCGTGTAGCCGGGGCTGTGCAGCAGGGCGAAGGCGAGCAGTTCCGGGTGGCTACCGGGGGTGGCGTGCGGGTCGGCGGTGGTCGGCAGGACGCTGCGGACGGTGTCGACCAGGGTGCCCTCCAGGCGGGTGCCGAGGTCCTTGACCAGGGCGGCCTGGGTGTCGGGCGAGGCTCCGGTGTCCAGGGCGGCGGCCACGCCGAGGGACAGTCGGCGGATGCCGTGCAGACGCGCCGCCAGAATGCCGACCTGGGTGAGCTGTTCGGATGTCGCGGGGCGCCGCTCCAGTTCGCGGAGCAGGGAGACCAGCAGGGGGAAGGTGGACAGGTAGCGTTCGGGGCCGCTGCGTTCGAAGGCGAGTTCGCCGGTGACCTGCTTCCAGCCGTCGCCCCGCTGCCCGAGCAGCATGCCGTCGGGGACGTCGACGCCTTCGAGGTGGAGGGCGTTGAAGCGGTGCTCGCCGCTCATCAGCCGGATCGGCTCGACCCGCACGCCCGGGGCGCGCAGGTCGACGATGAACTGGCTGAGGCCGGCGTGCCTGTCCTCGGCCTCATCGGTGCGGGCGAGGACGATGGCGTAGTCGTTGACGTGAGCGCCGCCGGTCCACATCTTGGTACCGGTCAACCGCCAGCCGTCGGAGGTCCGTTCGGCACGGGTGGCGACCGAGGCGAGATCGGAGCCGCTGCTCTTCTCACTCATGCCGATGGAGAAGAAGCACTGCCCGGCGGCGATCCGGGGCAGGAGGAAGCGGCGCTGCTCCTCGGTGCCGTGCTGGAGGACGGACGGGCCGGCCTGCCGGTCGGAGACCCAGTGGGCGCTGACCGGGGCGCCGGCGGCGAGCAGTTCCTCGATCACCACGTAGCGCTCCAGGAAGCCGCGGCCGGCGCCGCCGTACTCGACGGGCAGGGCCATGCCGACCCAGCCGCGCTCCGCGAGGCGGCGGCTGAAGTCGGGGTCCCAGCCGGCCAGCCAGGAGTCGGGGCGGCCGAGTACGGTGCCGCAGGCGCGCTCCTCGTCGAGAAAGGCGCGGACCTCGGTACGGAGCCGGCGGGCCGATTCGGGTAGGACGACGTCGGGGAATGCCATCGGTGACGGCGTTGAAGGCGACATGGTTCATTCGCTCCTGGGCTGGTGAACGAGCGGTTGGCTTCTTCTTGGTACGGGAGTTCGGTCAGCCTGTGGGGTGCAGCAGGGAAGGGTCGAAGCCGGCTTCGCGGAGGACCTCCTCGGTGTGCTGGCCGATGGCCGGGCAGGGCCGCAGCTCCGGCTCCGGGTAGGCCGAGTAGCGGACCGGGAGGCCGATGACCCGGTAGCGGCCCTCGGTGGGGTGGTCGGCCTCGCGCAGCAGGCCGCCCTCGCGGGCGTAGGCGGTGGTGGCGGCGGAGGCCAGGTCGAGCACGGGGGCGGCCGCGATGCCCGCCCGGTCGCAGAACTCCTGCCACTGGGCACTGGTGTGGTGTCCTGTCAGTCCGGCGAGCAAGGGATAGAACGCGTCGGCGTTGCGGGCCCGGTCGGGGCCGGTGGCGAAGCGCGGGTCGGCGGCCAGTTCGGGGCGGCCCACGAAGGCGGTGAAGTCCCGCCAGTTGCGGTCGCTCTGCGGCAGGATGCACATCCAACCGTCGGCGGTGCGCAGGGCGCGGCGCCGGGGGCTGAGCGAGCGCGGCGAGCCGAACGCCCCGTCGGTCTCCAGGGCGGCCGCGCCCAGGTGCTCGACCAGGTTGAAGGCGAGCATGGTGTCGGCCATCGGGACCTCGATGTGCTGTCCGGTGCCGCCGTGCTCCCGGTGGTGCAGCGCGGCCAGGACCGACTGGGCGATCTGCATGCCGCAGATCTTGTCGGCCAGCACGGTGGGAACGTAGTGGGGTTGGCCGGAGACCTGGTGGTTGAGCCAGACCAGGCCGCTGGCCGCCTGGATGATGTCGTCGTACGCGGCGCGGGTGCCGTAGCGGCTGTCGCTGCGGAAGCCCTGGGCGTTGGCGTAGATCAGGCCGGGGTTGACGGCCGCGACGTCGTGGTAGCCGAGGCGGAGCTTCGCCAGGGCCTGCGGGCGCAGGTTGGTGATGAGGACGTCGGCGGTGCGCAGCAGGGCGAGCAGGGCGTCGCGGCCGTGCGGGGCCTTGAGGTCGATGGCGGCGCTGCGCTTGTTGCGGTTCAGGTTGAGTGCCGCGCCGCCCATGCCGAGGTGGCGCTGGGGCGGGTAGTGGCGCGTCATGTCACCGGTGGGCGGCTCGACCTTGATCACGTCGGCGCCCAGGTCGCCGAGTTGCTGGGCGGCGTACGGAGCCATGATCACGCTGGCCAGTTCGATGACGCGGACTCCGGCGAGGAGTCCCCGGCCGGACGGGCCGCTCGGCTGCTCGGACATCGGGCTGTGCCTCCTGGGGTGTCGGGTGGGGTGGGTGAACGGTGGTGCGGTACGGGCGGCCGCGGACCCGTGCTGCCGACGAGGCGGATGCGAAAGGACTCGCTGCATCGGTCGGCACGGGGCGGCGGTTTCGGTTGCCAGGGCTGGTCGCGTAGAAGTGGCTTAGCGCCACTGGAGAGCAGCGGACCCGAGCGGGGTCCGCCGGCCGGGCTGGGGGACCGTGCGCCCGCTGTACGCGAACGGTGTCGCCGGTTCGGTGAGCGGGCCGAAGTCCGTCTCCGTGGTCGACAGCGCGGCGAGCGGCGCGCGCCCGGGCCGGGGCAGGCCGAGTACGTCCTCCCGCGCGAGCAGACCGAGTTCCCGCACCCAGTGGCACACCCCGGCCAGGGTCACGCGGATCCGCCACGAGCCGCCCTCCGCCGCACGTCGGCGCAGGACCGTTGCGACGGCGGCAGCCCCGAGGTAGGCGGCGAGGTAGTCGTTGAGCAGGTACGTCGGCGGCAGCGACGGCCGGTCGGTCCACTCCTCGACGGCGAATCCGGTGGCCGAGCAGGCGAGTTGGTCGAATCCGCCGCGCTCGCCCCACGGACCGTCGGCGCCCCAGGCGTGGTACTCGAGGGTGATGAGTCCGGGGCGGCGCCGGACGAGTTCCTCGGTCGACGCCCCGTGCCGGGCAAGTCCCCGGTAGGCGTGGACGAAGACGTCCGCGTCCTGGAGCGCGTCGTGGAAGGCCGCACGGTCGTGATCGTCGCGCAGGTCGCAGTAGGCGTTGCGCTTGCCGCCGCCGGTCATCGCGATCATCGGGATCGGGTCGGGGCGGTCGGGACGCGACAGGTGCAGCACGTCGGCGCCGAACTGGGCGAGCAGCCGCGCCGCGACGGGACCCGCGATGACATGGGTGAGATCGAGCACCCGTACGCCCGCGAGCGCCTCGTCGGCCGCGCCGATCGGCTCCAGCGGCCGGACCGGTCCGTCACCGACACGTTCGATCTCGACGACCGGGCGCTGCGCGACGTACCGCCCCGCGGGGTGCGCGAGCCACTCGTCCCGGCTGCGCACCGCGCAGGCGACGCCGCCCCGCGCGCAGACGGCCTCCTCCAGCGTGAAGGCGTCCCAGCCGGCCACGGCCTGCGCGATCCCCACCTTGTCGAGCCCGCACCTCAGCACGGAGTGGACCGCGTCCCGCAGATGCGGATAGGTGGTGATGATGAAGATCCACCGGCCGTCGCGCGCCCGGTAGAAGTCGCTGTTGCCGAGCAGTGTCGGATCGTCGAGGAGGGAGAGGAGCGGGCGTCCCGAGAGCGTCGTGTGGTACGTCGCCATGAGCTGGTCGATCGCGGCCCCGGCCTGCACCTCGACCCTCTGGTGCGGGTGGCCGCGCTGTTCGCCGACCGCCGCCGTCTGCCGCCCGAAGACACCGATCGCGGCGGACATGGCATCGGCGAGGCGGTGCACCGAGGGCACCAGGGGACCCGCCCCGACGACGGTGACGTCCTCGGCCCCCCGGGCCGGATCGGGGTCGCCGAGCGTGTGCAGCAGCCGGAGGACGATCTCGGCGGTGGACGGCGGAGGCGTCGGCCCGGCCGTGGTCAGCGTGTTCGAAGTCATGCCGGGATGCTCGTTCCCGACACGGCACGAGCGCCCGCGTTCACGGATATCCGTGAACCGGTGCGGACGTCACGTCCGCCCCTCCTGGATGTGCGCGAGGAGCCGGGCCGCCGCCCGGTCCAGACTCAGCCGCTCCGAGCGGCCACGACGCCGGTGCGTCAGGACGAGGGCGCCCGTGACGACGGGGCCGTCGGTGACGGGGATCGCGAGCGCGCTGACCTCGGGATCGGCCAGACCCTCGCTGCGGCTGATCCGCGACGCCCGGATCCCCGGAAGAGCGCGGCGGAACTCGGCGACCGCCTCGGGGTCGTGGCGGGCGAGCTCGTCGAGCAGCCCGCGGCGCTCCGCCTCGTCGGTGAGGGCCAGCAGCAGACGGCCCGCGGCGGTGCGCAGGAGCGGCCGGGCCATGTGCTCGTCGGCCAGCGGCAGGAGGCGGGGGATCTCGTCCTCGCCGCCGCGCGCCAGGTGCACGGCGTCGAGCCCGACCCGCACCGTGAGCAGCACCGGGGTACCCGCGACGCGGCTCAGTTCGTTGAGCTCGGCCTGGCCGATCCGCGGGACGACCCGGCCGGCGATGAGGTTGAGGACGTGCGGGGCGGGCCCGAGCCGGAAGCGCCGGCGCTGTTCCAGCAGGAACCCCGTCGCGACGAGTCCGTTGACCAGGTCCTGCACCGAACTCGCCGGTGCCCCGGCCGCCCGCGCCAACTCGGCCACGGTCACCCCGCCCGGCGCCCGCGCGGCGGCCTCCAGGATCCACACGACCCGGTCCACCGTGCGGTGCGGCCGTCGTCGGCCGTGCTCGCTCATCCCGCCCGCCCTGTCCCTGTCGTACGTCGCCGGCCGATCACGCCGGCACGGCCCGCCGGTTCTCCCCCGCCACCCGACGAGCAGGCCGGCCCCGGCCTGGCACCTGCACCTGCCTACACCGGCGCCTGATCCACGCCGTCATGCCGAGGATCGTGCGGACGGACGGGGCCGCGCCAGGCGCTACCGTGCCGCGAAGGCCCCGACCTTGAATTCGGTGCCGCAGACGCTGAAGACGCCGCCCGGCGAGCCGTTCGCCTTCATGACGTTCACCGTGGTGCCCGCGTCCTTGGGCAGCGCGACCTTGACGTGGGACGCCTGCACCGCGCACGTGTAACGGGCCGACGCGGTGCCCTCGCCGTTCACGTCGTTGTACAGCACGTCCGCCACCACCGCGGCGCCCGCCGGGATGTCGACCGCTGCCGAGCCGGCCGTGGAGTTGTCCCCCGAGACCGGGCTCGCCTTGCCCTGGTCGTCGGCGGCGACCACGGTCGTCGGGCCGACGATGGTGCAGGGGGCGCCCGAGCTGTTGGTGATCTTGAGGGTCGCGGCGGCGGGCTGCGCGTCACTGGCGTGGCCCGAGGACTGGAGGAACGCCACCGAGGTGTTCTTGGTCGTGCAGGCCGCGGTGACGCCGCCCCCGCCGGTGCCGGAGGACGTCTTGCCTCCACCGCTCGTGCTCGTCTTGCCCCCGGACGGCGCCGAGGCCGCAGCCGGCGCCGACGCCGAGGCGGAACCCGACGGGGCGGCGGCTGACGCGCTGGTGCCGGCGGCGCCACTGTCCTGCGTGCCGCTGACGTCGTTGCAGGCGGTCAGGGACAGGGCGAGCGCGGCGACGGCGCCGACGGCGAGCAGGGTGGGACGGGTGGTGGTGCGCATGGCTGGTTCCCCCGATTCTCGTTCGTGGGTCGCGATCCTGTACGAGGTCGCTTCCCCTTGCAGGAACGAGGGTGTTGCGGCGCGCTGGCAGATCACTAACGAGCGCGGCGGCGGTACTAACGCCTGGCTAACGCGCCCGGATCCTGGCGTGTGCCGCCGCGTGCCGGCGCCGCAGTTCGGGCAGTGCGTCCTGGTCGGCGATGTGCAGCAGGGCATCGAGCGCGGTGACGGCGCCCGCGTCGTAGCCGGTCCGCTCGGCCTCGAGCGCGGCCTGCGTTAGGCAGCGCCGCCCGGCCACGGTGTCGCCGAGCCCGGCCAGCGCCTCGCCCTGCCAGGTGCGCAGGAGCACCCGCCGGGCGACCGCCTCGTGCTCCGGGCCGAGGCCGAGCGCCACCTCGGCCGCCTCGTACGCCTGCCGGTGGCGGCCCGCGCCGAGGTGGATGCGGGCCAGGTGCTGGAGCGCGAGCATCCGGGTGTGCGCGTCGTCGGCCTCGGTGGCGAGCGCGAGGGCTCGGGTGCAGGCCGTTTCGGCGGCGCCGGGTTCGTCGTCGGGGAGGGCCGCGGCGAGGTTGACCAGGGCGGTGGCCTCGCCGAGTACGTCGCCTGCGCAGGCCGCGAGTTCGGGTGCGACGCGCAGGTGCCGGACGGCCTCGGCGGTGCGGCCCTCCTCGGCGAGCACCCAGCCGAGCAGGGTCAGGACGCGGGCCTCCGCATAGGGGTCGGCGCAGGAGCGGGCGTCGGCGAGGGCGGCCTCCAGGGTGGGCGCCCAGTCGGCGAGGACCCGCCAGACGACGAGCGGCCACTGGGTCACCGCGATCCGCCAGGCCCGCTCGGGCCGGTCCTCGGCGCGGGCCGCGGCGGCGATCAGGGCGAGGTCGTCGCGTTCGGCGGCGAACCAGTCGAGCGCCTTCTCCCGGCTGGTGAAGTCCCGTACTGCGGGAGGCTGTTGAAAGTCATCGGGCTGCACGAAGGCGGGCTCCCCGCCGGGTTCCGCGGCCTCGGACGCGGACAACGCGGTCGCCACGCAGTGGTCGTACAGGCGCAGCCGGGCCGCGGCACGGGCGGCCGGGTCGCGGCTCTGGCCGCGCGCGTAGAGCCGGACCAGATCGTGCAGGACGTAGCGGCCGGGGGCGGTCTCGGTGACCAGGTGCGCGGCGACCAGGCGGTCGAGGGCGCGGGCCGCGTCCGGCGGGGTCGTGCCGGCGAGCGCGGCGGCGCTGAACCGGTCGACGTGCGTGCCCGGGTGATGGCCGAGCGCGGTGAACTGCTGCGCCGCGTCGGCGGGGAGGTGGGCGGTGGTGAGCCGCAACGCGGAGGCGACGCCGATGTCCTCGGCGGCGAGCAGCTCGAGCCGCTGGCGCTCGTCGGCGAGCCGGTCGGCGAAGGAGGCGAGGCCGAGGGCGGGGAGTTCCACGAGCCGAGCGGCGGCGACCCGCAGCGCGAGCGGCAGACCGCCGCACAACTCGGCTGTACGGCGGGCCGCTTGAGGATCGGCGGCGGTGCGGTGCTCGCCGAGGAGACGGGTGAGCAGGGCCACGCTGTCGTCGGTGGCGAGGACGTCGAGGGCGAGGACGCGGGCGGCGTCGGAGGCGACGAGACCGGCGAGGCGGGCACGGCTGGTGACGACGGTGACGCAGCCGGGTCCCGTGGGCAGCAGCGGACGCACCTGGGCGGAGGTACGGGCGTTGTCGAGGACGACGAGCAGGCGCAGTTCGGCGGTGAGCGAACGGAACAGGGCACCGGCGGCGTCCGCCGACTCGGGCATCCGGCGCGGTGGAACGCCGAGAGCGACGAGGAACTCCCGCAGCAGCTCGGCCGGTTCGGGGTCCGAGGTGTCGCTGAACCCGCGCAGATCGGCGTAGAGCGTCCCATCGGGGAAGTCGGAGTGCCGGTCGGCCGCCCAGCGCACGGCCAGCGCGGTCTTGCCGACCCCGGCGGGCCCGGTGACCACGACGACCGGCCCGTCAGGTCCGGCCGCGGCCGCGGTCAGCGCGGCGCTCTCGACGGTGCGGCCGTGGAATCCGCGCGGGGTACGGGGCAGCAGGTTGGGCCGGAACTGCACCGACTCCAGGACGGGTTGGGGCGTCTCGACCCGGACCGCGGGGGCGCTTTCGGGGCCGAGAGCGACGGTGAAGGCGGCGGTCAGCTCGGCGCCCGGACGGGCGCCGAGCTGGTCGGCGAGGACCTGGCGGGCGCGGTGGTAGGCGTCCAGGGCCTCCGAGGAACGCCCCGCGTGGTGCAGCGCCTCGACCAGTCGGGCGGCCAGCGGCTCACGCAGCGGATGGGCCCCGGTCTCCGGCCGCAACAGCTGGACAGCGCGCTCGTGTTCGCCGCCCGCGACGTACGTGTCGGCGAGCAGCTCGACCGCGGCGAGCCGCGCCTCGTCCAAGGTGTGCGCGGCGGAGCGCAGCAGCGGCGACGGGTAGGCGCCGGCCAGCGCGGGGCCCTGCCACAGGGCGAGCGCCTCGGTGAGCAGCGCGGCCCGGTCACCGGGGTCGGTGGCACGGCGGGCGAGCGCCACCAGGCCGTCGAAGCGGTGGGCGTCGACCAGCGTCTCCGGCAGTTCCAGGTGGTACGCGGAGCCGCGCGTGCTCAGCTCGACGCCGTACGCCGATGCGTCGACGCCCGCCAACAGTGCCCGCAGGCGCGAGACATGGCCCTGGATCACAGTGCGCGCGTGCAGGGGAGGTTCGTCGTCCCACAGCGCCTCGGTGAGCGTGTCGACCGAGACCGCGACATTGGCCCGCAGCAACAGCATCGCGAGCAGGCTACGCCGCTTGGCGGGCCCGAGCGGCAACGGCCCGTCGCTCCCGCTGACCGACACGGGGCCGAGGACCTGGAACTCCATGGACGGAACCCTATCGTCCGATGGCTACTGGGAATCGGGACGTCGAACTTCACGGATACCGCGCTGCTCCGTCACCGACCACGCCGGGCCGGTCGGCGGCGGAGGCGATGGGACGAGGGAGCACGCCTCCGCGGTGAGGGCGGGCCGGAGGACGGTGGCGTTGACGCACCGGGCCAGGTGGCGCGCCCAATGGGTTTCGTCGCCGTCTTCGTCGCACCAGGACCACAGCCGAGTGGTGGCCGGTGCGTCTGGGCGGTCAGCCGGCCGACCGGCACCGCGCGCCGCTCGCTCTTCCCGTTCTGCGCGAGCCTGTTCACCCCGGTCCGGCTGCGGGTGCTCGGCGCGAGGGGCGGCCGACGGCGTTCCGGAGCGGTCGCGGGTGGCTGGACCTCGGGTGGCTGGACCTCGGGTGGGGGCGTCGGGCGGGGCTGTCAGGGTGCCTGGGCCTCCGTGCCCTCGACGTCGGCGAGCAGTTTGCGCAGGAGCCCGTCCAGGGTGGCCCGTTCCTCGCCCGAGAGGGCGGAGAGCAGCGCGGTCTCGTTGGCGGCGTGGTCGGTGAAGGCGGCGTCCACGAGGGCGCGTCCGGCCGCGGTGAGGGCGATGCGGACGCTGCGCCGGTCCGCCGGGTCGGTGCGGCGTTCCACCAGGCCCGCCGATTCCAGCCGGTCGATCCGGCTGGTCATGCCGGCCCGCGACATCAGCAGCAGCGCGGCGAGTTCGGAGGGCATCAGTTCGTACGGCGCGCCGGAGCGGCGCAGGGTGGCGAGAACGTCGAACTCGCCGCGCTGGAGGCCGTGTTGCTTGAACACCTCTTCGACGACCCGGCCGGCGAGCAGCGCGAAGCGGCCGAGGCGGCCGACGGTGCCGACCGCCGCCAGGTCGAGGTCCGGGCGCTCCCGGCCCCACTGGTCGAGCATGACGTCCACGTGATCCATGGAGGCATGTTATTCGATGGGAGATAGTTAGACGTAGTACTATCAGCCGAGGAACTATCGGAGTGCTCACCGTGGGGAGAGACCAATGACGTTGATCGGACCGGAAGCCGTGGTCGTGCGGGGCGACGAAGCCGAGACCGTCTCGATGCTCGGCGGCCAGGGGCGGCTGCTGGCGGACTCCAGCGCCACCGGCGGCGCCCTGAGCACCCTGCGCGTCACGCTGGGGCGCGGCAAGGACGGCGCCACCCCGCACTACCACGGGGGCTCCTCGGAGCTGTTCTTCGTCGTCGACGGCTCGGCCCAGGTGCTCGTCGGGAACGACGTGGTCACCGCCCGCGGCGGCGACCTCGTGGTGGTACCGCCCCACCTGCCGCACGCCTTCGCGGCCGCGCCGGACTCCGGGGCGGACCTACTGATAGTGATCACCCCCGGCGTGGAACGCTTCGACTACTTCCGCCTCCTGGAGCGGATCCGCGCGGGCGAGGCGACGGTCGAGGAACTGCTCGCCAAGCAGGACCTCTTCGACAACCACTTCCTGGAGTCGCCGAGCTGGCGCGACGCCCGGGAGGAATCCGCCCGGTCCCAGCCGTAGACCGCCCGGCACCGAGCCCGGCCCGACACCAGGAGAAGACCCCCGTGACCGACACCCGCACCATCACCAACCCGCCCGACCTGCACGACCCGACGCCGTTCGGCTACAGCCACGCCGCCTCCGCACCCGGCGAACCGGTGTTCATCGGCGGCCAGTACGCCTCCGACGCCGGCGGCCGGGTCGCGCCCGGCGACTTCGCCGCCCAGGTGGAACTCGCCCTCGCCAACCTGCGCACCGCGCTCGCCGGAGTCGGCCTCGGCTTCGAGCACGTGGTCCGGCTCGGCTCGTACATCGTCGACCACGACCCGCAGAAGCTCGCCGTCCTCGGCAAAGCCCTCGCCGGCGCCTGGGGCGACCGACTGCCCGCACAGACACTCAGCGGAGTCGCCTCGCTCGCCCTGCCCGGGATGCTCTTCGAGATCGACGCGGTCGCCGTCCGATCGACAGCGGAGGCAACCGACTGACCCACCCACGCACAGGGGTCCCACCAGCCGGTGGGACCCCTCGCCGAACCGCCACCGTTCGAACCGACACGGACCGCCCACACGGCCCGGGCCACTCACACGGCCCGGGCCGCCGCCGAGCAACAGCCCCCGCCGGAACGGGCCCTCGTCGGTGGCGGCCGTGTCGAGGATCTGGAGCAGTGCCGTCAGCTCGCGGACCGGCTCGTCGACGAGGACGGCCTCGGCCCCGCCCACCAGGACCAGCAGCCCGGCCGGGTCCGGCTGCCGGGGCGGGTAGCGGGTGTCGGTGAGGAATTCCTCGGGGCGCCGTCTGTGTGGCCCGGGACCGGGCGCCTGCGGCCAGCCCTTGCCGCGAAGCCTGGTGACCGCCTGATGGTGTGCCAGCCGCAGCCGCCTCTGCCGGTCGTCGATGCTCACTGCTTCGATGCCCCTGGTGACGAACGCGACCGGGCCACGGAGCCGGATCTTGCGCAAGTCCGGGTCGAGGGCGTCGTTGCGGATGCCCTCCCCACGAGCGCGGGGGTGGCCCGAACCGAGGACGTCAATCCCTGGGACTTCCACGCGTCCGCTTCGCCCACGGATAGCCGAAGGCTGTCGGCCCGCTCGACGGGATCGCCGTCCGCGCACTCATCGCACTCCGGTGGCATGGCGGTCGGGTCGGTCGACCGCTTGGCGTCGCCTTCCCGCTCTGTCATCCTGCGGGAACGGTGGCCGGGGGTGGGCCGTCGGGTGGTCCGTGCTTCAGGGGGCTTGATGGGATCGGTAGGTGTGGTGTGCGCGGTGGCCGCGCTCCTCGGGGCGGGGCTGCTGCGATGGCACCCGGCTCGGGGGAGGGCTGACGGCCTGACAGCCGCGGCGATCGCGGGGGTACGTGGGGGGTCGAAGGCCGCACTGGTCGTGGTCGTCGTCGAGCTGCACCTCGCGGGGGTGCTCGACACCGACCGACGCGGCCGCCTGCGGCGGGTGGTGCACGCCCACTCCGCGCAGGACACAACCCCACTGCACCGGGCAGCGCGGACGGCGTTCGGCCGGGACCTGTCCTGGGCCGACGCCATGACCACCCCGCCCGTACGGCGGGCCCGCGAGGAGACCCGCACCGACCTGGTCCGCCGCGGCCTGCGCTGCGGTCCGGCCCGGCTGGCCGCATCCAGCGTGCTGGCTGCGGCCACGTGCGCCACGGGCGCGTTCGCCACCGCCCGGGGCGCCTGGTGGACAGGACTGCCCATGACCGTACTCCCGCTCATGCTGCTCTGCGCTCCGGCCCGCACCCTCGCCGGACACCGGCTGCTTCGCGAGCTGCGCCGCCGGCACCCCCTGAACGGGGCGGCGGCATCAGGTGGCACACCATCGGAGCCTGACGGGGCAGGACTGCTGACCGCACTGTACGGACGCCGGGCGCTGCGCCTGCTGCTGCCGGACTTCGCCGCCCGGGCCGCGCTCCTCGGCGGGCGCGGGGCCCGGGAGACCGTCGCCCGCACCGGCAGCGACTACGGCCCGTACGAGGGAGCCGGCGACGCCGCGATCTACGGCGGCGACCTCTGACGCCGGATGACCCCGGCCACCACTGCCGGGGCCGCCCGACGGCGGACCACGACGCCCCATGGCCCCGCCCGCGCGGAGGTCAGCCTGGGAGGAAGACGTGCAGCGGGGCCGGCTGCTGTTCGGGCTGGTCGGTCACCGGTCGCCGCCGATCGGCGCGGGGACGGGCGAACGCCTCGATGGCGGGGTCCGCTGCCGGCCGCCGATCGGCGCGACGAGGGACTCCAGCGCCGCGGGGCTGGTGCGCAGAGTCAGCCGATGGCGGTAGGTGGCGATCACCTCGGCGACGGCGGCGAGGTCGCTGATCGGGGAGGCGTCGGAGGGCGGCGGCCAGGTCTTACTCGAACCGGTCCCAGTCGCCGGGCAGTCCGTAGCGGGACAGCGCGGTGCGCAGCTCGTGCGAAGTGGCCGACGTCAGCGCGCCAGTGCCCTGGTGGTCGGGTTGGGTGGCCACCAGTCCTCCTCGGTGGCCGGCTGCATGGTTGGTGGTATCGGGCGGCGGGTGGCGGAGGGACGGCCTCGCCCCGCCCACCGCGTGCCCCGGAGTCCCCGGGCGGTCCTGTGGAAGCCGGCCGTGCTGGTCCTGGTGCTCACCGTCGGGCGGTCCTCGCCCGGCAGGCCTCGCAGGCGTGGACGCCGGTGTCGCCGTAGCGGCGGATCGGTGTCCCGCAGCTGGCGCACGGGCCGATCTGCCAAGGCTCGCAGCCGTGGGCGAGGGCGGCTTCGCGGCGCTGGGTCTCGGTGGCGTCGAGCCGGCGGTCCTGCCGGGGCACCGTGAACAGCCGTTCGGGGACCTCGTCGAAGGTGTGCAGGCCGGTGCCCGCGGAGTTCCCGCGCCGGGGCCGGGGGTAGTTGAAGGTGAAGGTCTCCTCGCCGTAGCGGCAGGTCGCGTCGAGTTCCTGGCGGGTGTAGGTGATGCCGGCGTCCCCGGCCCCGGGTTCGGCCGGGGAGTCCTCGTCCTCGTCGGGGCCGAACATGTCGTGCCAGCGGTCCCGATCGACCGCGGGCACCCACATCCGGGAGACGGAGCGCGGGTCCCGCTGGTCGGGGATGCGCATCGGAACGAACTCGCCGTCCGCGCTGGCGACGACGAGCTGGTCGACCTCGGTGGGCGCCTTCGCGGGCAGGCACAGCGCGGGCAGGAACCACTCGGCGTGGAAGCGCCCGCAGGAGCTGCCGTTGACCGGGCAGGGCCGCACGCTGCTCGGCAGGCACTTCCACTGCTGCAGGTGCCGCACCCCGGCGCGCACCACCATGGCGAGCGGGGAGGCGATCTCCTTCCAGCTGAAGTCGTCGACCCGGGCCCAGGGTGCCCGCTCGACGACGGCGGAGCGGTCGGTGTCGGTCACCCACAGCGGGACGATCCCGTGCTCGGCGGCGGCGCGGGAGCGGCGGCGGACGGTGTCGGCGGTGATCGGCGAGTACTGGGCCTCCCATCCGATCCGCCGGCCGTCGTCGCCGGTGACGAGGACGTCGGTGCGGATCCGGCCGTCGGTCGCGCGGGCTTCGATCTCGGCCCGGTGGCCGTGGCGTTCGGCTGCCCGGGCGATCCGCTCCTTCATCGCCTGGTGCTTCGCGCTCTCCTCCGGGGTGGGGGTGTGGCGCACCGGCAGGTGGGCGGCCACCCAGACGGTGCGGCCGCCGACCGTCCGGCGGCGGATCGTCATCCACGGGGACCGGCCGTCCTCCTCGGCCTGGCAGGCGTCGTCACGGTGGTGCTCCAGGCACTCCAGGAGCTCGCGCTCGCGCCGGTCGATCGGGGTGGTGACCTCCTCCAGCAGGCCGGACCGACCCGGATGGCCGAGGTCGGGCATGGTCAGGTTGATCTCGATGCCGTACGCGGTGTGGAAAACTCCGTTCGCCATATCCGGAGAATAGGAACAGGAACCGGAAATTTAAACACCGGTGCGAATGTTTAGAATCGGCGAATAAAAGCCTCGAATAACATCAGCCCCACGGTCAACAGGGTCCGGCATTCTGTTTGAATTCCACCCGTGCCCGCCGGTCCGACCAGCGGACCCGCGGGCATCCGCGGGTACCGCGAAGGGCCTGGGAGAGGACCTGGGCGCACCCGTCCGGAACGCGGCGGCCACCGTCCCGGCCTACGTCGGCGACCACCAGGCCGAGGTCGTCCTCCCCCGGGTCGCCACCGGCATCGGCATCACGGAGAAGCCCGCCCGGCTCTAGCGGGCCAGCGCGGCGGAATCAGCGGCGCGAGGCCGCACAACGGTCGCCTCCGGGCGGTACGGATCGGGCCTCAAGGCGTTCGCCAGAGGCGACGAGCGCAGGACGTGCCGGTAGCCGGCGGCACCGCCGCCCCGCAGGGACTCCAGATAGAACACCTTCAGGATCACGGCGAGCTCTGCCTCGGTGACGTCCACGCTGCGCCGACTGGAGCCCTCTACGGTCCGCGCCCTGGCGATCGCCGCGCCCAGCAGGTCGGCGTCGACCCCGGGGAGGAGGCCGGCCTTCGCCTCCTCGCGGACGGCGTGGAGAAGGGGCATGTCGAAGGCACGCACGCTGATCGTGGTGTCCGGCACGCAGTCGTCCACCGGTACGACGGGCTGCTCGGCTGGACGGTCCCGCAGGGCCCGGTAGCGCAGCAGGTCCTGCCCCAGGCCGGTTACGCGAACTGCCCACGCCGGGCGGGCTTCGCCGACGGCGAGACCATCGAGCAGTTCGGGACTCGCGAACTCGCACACCTTCGCTCCGACGAGCCGGCGCACGGTCCCGTGCTCCGCGATCCGGCGCTGTAGAGGCAGCTCCCCGGCCAGCCAGCCCGAACTCTCGGCAGCGACGGCCTCCAGCAGCACCCACTCATCGTGACTCAGAGCCACAAAACCCTCCCTCAACGTGACTGTGCCGCCGATCCTGCCACGCCGCCCTCGACGGCGCCCCGGCCTTCACAAATCCCGGGGGAACACGGCCGGCACCGTCCGACCGCTGGTCCCTCATGCCACCGTCGCCCGGACCGGGTGCAGCGCGATGCCCAGGCATCGGTCTGGACAGGCGGCTCCCGGACGACGGGCAGGCCGTGGGGGCGGCGCCGATCCAGCGGGACTCTCACACCACCACCACTCCCCCGCCGCTACCGCGGGCGACGCCCACCGCGGCCATGTACCCGCGCAGTCAGCCGTCGTACGGGGTGGGGTCAGCGCTGGCCGCGAGCCGGCCGGGCACCGGGCGGCTGGCGGACTTGTACGCGGCGACCTCGCAAGGCGATGCCTGGCTCGGTCGGCAAGTCCCCTCCCAGGCAGATGAGTTGAACACTGGCGGCGACCGCCGCGACGTCAGCTACCGCCGTCGCCGGCGACCGCTCCGGCCGCGGTGCAGTGCGGGTGCGAGAGGGCTACGTGCCCCGCACCCGTCGGCGCCGAACTCTGTTTTCCCGGTCGGGGGTTCGGCCTCCCGGGAGGGGCGGGCCAGGGGTTTGCGCGATCACCGACAGGCCATTCCGGTCATTCGGTGGCCGATACCCGCGAAAGGTCGCCTTCTTCCCGGATGCCGCACCCCGGGGTGCGGGGGACTGCCATGCTGGCACCAGCGGAATGTGACATTTCACATTCCGCCCATCCTCCTATCCCTGCCCCGAGGAGAGACACCCATGAAGACCACCGTCATCGCCGTCGTTGCCGCCGCCGCGACCCTGACCACCCTGGCCACCGTCCAGGGGGCCGCCGCCGCACCGGCCGGGCCGGTCGGCGCGGTCGTGACCTGCGGCACCCCTGGCGCGCCCGGTCCGCTGCTGACCCGGGCCTGCGTCGAGGTGACCGGCAACCAGGTCCGCTTCTACGGGGTGGCCACGGCCGGTGACCCGTCCTGGCAGCCCCAGTCCGTCGGCTTCGCCGTCTCCGGCACGGTCGTCGGCGGCGCCCCCCTCGCCCCCGTCAACCCGACCGTCCTCGTCCAGGCCGGCTCGAACCAGGTCGGCAGCGTCTTCTCCAGCGCCCCGTGCGGCGCCACCGTCAGCAGCACCTTCTCGGTGAACCAGCCCGGCTGGCCCGCCTCGACCGCCACCGTCTCCACCGTGGTGGCCTGCTGACACCGGACTCCCGCAGGTGTGCCCCGGCCCGCCCGGGGCACACCTCGCCACCGCCCCTCGGCGGGAGGGCACTCTTCCAGCCGCAGCAGGTCAACCGGTACCCGCAACCCGCCACGGCGAACCGGCCGATGTCGCGCAGCCCGAGCACGGGAGCCGGCCGCCGCTTCCTCCCCGGTCGCGGCGGCAGCGTCCAGCGCAACCGCCCGCTCACGGCGCCTCCCGACGCCGCCGGAACCCCGTTCGCCGCCAGCCGCACGCTCGGGAATCCGGGCGATCGAAGCCCAGTTCCGGGTGCGGGAGGGCTACCGGGTACTGGCGACGTGGGCCATTGTCGACCTGGGAACGATCGCCCGCGACACCTACCGGAACGACGAGCTCGGCCGGGGCAATCACTCGCCGACCGACCTGGCCGAGCGGCTCGGCGGCTCGCCATCGGTAATCTCCGGCGCCACGTCCGGAACCGGCTGGAATCCCCCGATCAACAGGTCGACCGGCGTGCTGGCGAACCGAAGAACCGGCGCCCTCAGCAGAGGTCGAGGAACGCCGAAGGGGCGGACACATGACTGTGTCCGCCCCTTCGGCATTCGTGGTAGCGGGGACAGGATTTGAACCTGCGACCTCTGGGTTATGAGCCCAGCGAGCTACCGAGCTGCTCCACCCCGCGTCGTGGTCCCGACTGTACGGCACCAGTCGGCGATCACCAACTCGGTTCGGCCCGGGCACCGGCGAACAGCGCGAGGACCGCGCCGATCTCGTTCGGCTTGAGGGCCGCCGTGGCCAGGTTCTTGCTCTCGCCAGCCGGGGGCTCGGGCGGCCGCCAGTCGATGCCGGCGGCGGTCAGCACGGCGACCAGGTGCTGTACGGCGGAGGCCAGGCGGTCGGCGTTCTCTCCGGACAGGACGCGTCCCGCCTTGCTCTGGAGGTCCGCCAGGGCCTTTCTCTGGGAGGCGACCCGTTCCACGTCGGGCGTAGGGCGGCCACCGCCGCGCCGGGGTCGGTGCGGTGGTGGCCGCCCTCCTCGCCGTCGGCGAGCCGCCCCGCCCGGTGGGCCGCCGCTGCGAACGGTGGTCCCGTGCAAGCGCATTGGCCGGGCAGGACGAGTCGGAGGAGTTGGACGGGGCCGACCGGCCGGTCACCAGCCGTCGGTGAGCCGGAGGGCGTGGGAGAAGGAGGCTCCGCCCGTGTTCGTCCATTCGTCGAGGACGCCGTAGGTGTCGTCGCGGGCGATGAGGTCGGCGCGGCCGGTGCCCCGGAAGTCACCGGCGACCGTCTGGGAGAACGGACCCCACCCGT
>NZ_JBIAXP010000016.1:0-131811 GCF_042896795.1 Kitasatospora sp. NPDC001261 | reverse complement strand
CGCGGTGACGAGCACCCGGCCGGCGAAAGTACCGTCCCCGTTACCCGGCCACATGTACAGGTTGCCCGTCGCGTCCTCCCTCGCCATCAGATCCGCGTGCCCCGTCCCCCGGAAGTCACCGGCGACCGTCTGCGAGAACGGACCCCACCCGTCGGTGACGAGCACCCGGCCGGCGAAAGTACCGTCCCCGTTACCCGGCCACATGTACAGGTTGCCCGTCGCGTCCTCCCTCGCCATCAGATCCGCGCGGCCGGTCCCCCGGAAATCACCGGCGACCGTCTGCGAGAACGGACCCCACCCGCCAGTGACCAGCACCCGGCCCGCGAAAGTACCGTCCCCGTTACCCCGCCACATGTACAGATTGCCCGTCGCGTCCTCCCTCGCCATCAGATCCGCGTGCCCCGTCCCCCGGAAGTCACCGGCGGTGGTCTGGGAGAACGCGCCCCAGCCGGCCGTCAGGTCGGTCCTGGCCGCGAAGGACCCGTCTCCCCGCCCCGCCCACTCGTACAGGTGCCCGTCCGAGTCGTCGCGGGCGACGAGGTCGCCGGTGCCCTTGCCGTGGAAGGCCCCGGCCGTCGTCTGGGAGAAGGTGTGGGAGGGGCTGGCCGGGGCGGGCCGCGGGGCGAGGACCTCGGCGAGGGCCGCGTTCCCGTTGGTGGTGAAGTGCAGGTGGTCGGAGGAGACGTAACCGGCGAACGCGGCACTCGGATTGAGCGGGTCGCGGGTCGCCCGGTCGAAGTCGTGGAAGCCGTCGATGGCCGTCGTCGTGCGGATCCAGTCGTTGACGCACCGGCGCACCCGGTCCCGGGCGGCGGTGAAGTCGGCGTGGCCCTGGAAAGCGGGGATGGTGGCGACGGCGAAGCGCAGCCCGGCCGCGTGCGCGCGTGAGGCCAGCTGCTGGATCCCCGCCTCGAGCGCGGAGTCGGAGGCGTCGTCCATCGTGATGTCGTTGATGCCCTCGTAGAGCACGACGCTCCGCACTCCGGTCTGGGAGAGGACGTCCCGGTCGAAGCGGTTGAGCGCGCTCTGACCGAAGCCGACGCGTCCTCCCGTCCCGTCGGTGAGGATCCGGTTGCCGGAGATTCCCTTGTTGACGACGCCCTCGGGCGTCGGACGGGCGCTGAGGGCGCGCCCGTAGTCGTCGGCCCAGCGGGTGTTGGAGTCCTGGTCGGTGTGCCCGCCGTCCACCTGCGAGTCGCCGAGGGCGACCACCGTCCCGTCGCTGCCGGCGGCCGTGACGTCCAGGCCGGCCAGGAAGGCCCAGTAGGCGTACGGGGTGGAGAGGTTGGCGCCGCCCGTGTCCTGGGTGCGGTCGGCACCGTCGCCGGGGGCGGAGGTGTAGGAGGTGGTGAGCGTGTACGGGTGGTAGGGCGCGGTGGTGACCTTGTCGGGCAGCCAGAGGCTGACCAGCAGGTTCTCGTCCGCGGTGACCGGGAAGGCGACGGGGTCGCTGTAGACCTCGCCGCCGGGCGGGACGACGGTCCGGCCCGAACCGCCGAACGTCAGGGTGACCGGCGTGGCCGCCGCCGTGGCCGGGTTCCCGTTCCGGGCCGAAGTCCGGTCCTGGGCCGCGACGGTGACGTGCCCGATGGTCACCGGGTCCGGACTGAAGGTGTTCACCAGGCGGATCCGGGCGGAGCTGCCGCCGATGCTGGTGTGGACGACCATGCGCAGGGTCTGCCGCCCCGTCACTCCCGAGGCTGCCGACGGTCCGGCCAGGCTCATGGCGGTCCCCCAACTCCCCGTCCAGGCCGCGGACTCGGGGCGCGGCGCGCCCGGGCCTGGCGGGAGCGCGGCGGGGACCGGCCCGCAGCCGGCGGCCGCGTTCGCCGGGGCCGCGGGCGGCAGGGCAGCGAACGCGCTGAGGACGACGGCGGCTGCCGTCATGGCGGACAGGCGGCCCTGCGGCGGGCGGTGGGCGACGTGCACAGGAGTCCTTTCGCCGGGTACGGAAGACCGTTTTCCCGCATGGCTCGGGTGACCAGGAAATGGCGGCGATCCGATTCCCGGAGGAGGAGGTCCGAGAATGCGCCGAGAAATCTCGGAGACCGCTCGCCATCCACCATGTAATCACCGCCGGCCCGGCTTCCGCCAGGAGGAACATCAGGCGGAAGCCATGGGGAAGTTCCAGCAGAAACCGCGCTGTACAGGCGAGATCGGCGGGAAGCAGACGGAGTGGCCTGATCGTGCGTCAGCTGACTGTCGCGCCTGACGGAATTTGCGATATACCGTCTCGGGCACTTTCCGCCCGACAATCCGCCAATCTCCTCCTGGCGTGATCACCTGTCGAACCTCGAAATCTCGAATGAGGGGACATCACATGGCAATCGGACGACGGCAACTCCTCACCTCCCTCGCGCTGACCGCCCTCGCCGCACCCGTCCTGGCCAAGGGGACCGCGACCCGAGCCTCCGCAGCCACGGGTACGGGTACGGGTGCGGCCGCACGTATGGCCGCCGGCTCCGGGCCGCTGTTCATGCAGGTCGTCGCCCACGAGGACGACGACATCCTGTTCATGAACCCGGACCTGTCCAACGCCCTCGCCGACGGCACGCCGTCCGTCACGGTGTTCGTCACCGCCGGGAACATCACCGGTGACCCGTGCGCGGGCGGCTGCTGGGACCCCGCCGGCGACCCACTGCGCACCTGGAACCGCCAGATGGGCGCCGTCAACGCCTACTCCCGGATGACCGGGGTCGGCGACACCGACCCGGCGACCGACGAGATCGGGCACTGGACGGTCGAGGCGTGGACGGTCGCGGGCAAGCAGGTCGAGCGGTACATGCTCAAGGACCGGCCGGTGCACCTGATCTTCCTCAACCTGCACGACGCCGGGCTCGCCAACGTGCTGAACGGCGGCACCGACACCACGGTCGTCCCGAAGGGCAGCCCGCTGTCCGGGCCGTCGACCTACACGGCGGCGGACGTCGTCGAGGTGCTGCGGCAGATCATGGTGACGTACCAGCCGACCGTGCTCCGGGCCCAGGACGAACTCCCGGACACCCGCTACAAGGACGACCACTCGGACCACATCTCCGCCGCGAAGTTCGCGGGCATGGCGGCGAGCCAGTACGGCGGCTCGCTGGTCCAGGTGAACTACCGGGACTACAACATCAGCGACTGCCCGGTGAACCTCGACCCGGCGACGGTCGGCACCAAGGGCGTGTTCGTCTCCGAGTACGCGAGCCACGACCACTCGGGGAACTACGAAACCGCCTGGTTCTCCCGGATGTACTACCGCTGGTCGCGGGGCACCTCCTGGGCCGGGCTGAACCAGGACGGCCGGCCGCAGGTCTTCGTCGTCCGGGCGGGCTCCCTCTACACGTACTGGCGCCAGGGGGACGGAAGTTGGGGCGGCCCGGCACGGTTCGCCGACCCGGGCGGGCGGCTGGCGCCGGGCATCGCCGTCGGCACCAACGCCGACGGCCGGCTGGAGCTCTTCGCCCGCCGCCTCACCGACCACCACATCCTCTCCGTCCCGCAGACCACGCCCAACGGCGTGTGGCGGGACGGCTGGGCCGACCTCGGCAACCCCAACGCCGGGCTCGTCAACGCGGGCCAGGTCGGCGTGCCCGCGGTGGTCGCCTCCCAGGACGGCCGACTGGAGCTCTTCGTCAAGAACGGCGGAGGCGGCCTCAGCGCGATCCGGCAGATCAGCCCGAACGGCGCCTGGACGACCACCTGGGACGACCTGCACGGCACCGACATCCAGGACCCGGTCACCGCGATCCGCAACGGCGCCGGGAGGATCGAGGTCTTCGCCAGCACCCGCGACGGGGTCGTCAACTGGTGGCAGACCGCTCCGAACGACGCCATCAACGGCCCGGGCCCGATCCCGAACTCCCGGCCGGCCAGCCCGCCCAGGGCCGCGCTCGACCAGGACGGCCGCATCGAACTCGCCTACCGCGAGGCCGAAACCGGCGCGATGCTCGTCAGCTACCAGACCCGGCCCGGCGGACCGTGGAGCCAGTCCCCGACCAACCTCGGCGGCCACAAGGGCGTGGGCGAGCCGGCGATGGCCAACCTCGGCGGTCGGGTCGTCCTGTTCGAGCGCAACGGCGGCGGCGGCGTGAGCACCACCGCCCAGACCGCGCCGAACGCCGGCTACGGCGCCTGGCAGGACCTCGGCGGCACCGTCCTCGACTACCCGACCGCGATCGTCGACGGCGGCGGCGTCCTGTACCTGTTCGCCATCGGCACGGACGGCCGCGTCTACTACCGCACAGGCACGACGCCCACCAACCTCGGCGGCTGGCAGGGCATGCCCCTGTGACCGCCGGTCCCGTCGGCCGGTCGGGCACCCTCCCGACCGGGCGACGGGCCGGGCGCGTGGAAGCGCCGGTGGGGGCCCGCGGGAGCACCCGTGGAAGCGCCGATGGGAGCGCTCTCACGCCGTGTAGGATGGCCACTCCCGAGAGTGAGCCACACCGGAGTGTGATCATGCCCCGAACTGACAGGCCGGGCCCCGGTGGCGCCCGGCCTGCCGCGCGACCGACGGTGGAGGACGTGGCCGCCCGCGCGGGAGTCAGCCGGGGAACGGTGTCCCGGGTCATCAACGGTTCGCCCAAGGTGAGCGCCCGGGCGAGGGAGGCCGTCGAGCACGCCGTCGCCGAGCTCGGCTACGTACCCAACCAGGCGGCACGGTCCCTGGTGACCTCGCGCACCGACGTCGTCGCCCTGGTCGTCCCGGAGAGCCTGTCGCGGTTGAGGTCGGAGCCGTACTTCGCGGACGTCATCGCCGGGATCTCCGACGAACTCGCCTCAACAGACCTTCAGTTGCTGCTGACCTTGGTCCGTAATGAGGACGAGCGCGAGCGTCTGACGCGCTACCTCACCGCGCGTCGGGTCGACGGGGTGCTCCTGGTCTCGGTGCGCCAGGACGACCTGTTGCCCGACCTGCTCGAACAGCTCGGGATGCCGGCCGTACTGGGCGGCCGCCGGTCCGAGCGCGAATCGCTGAGCTACGTCCACGCCGACAACGCCGGCGGGGCCCGGGCGGCCGTCCGGCACCTGGTCGGACTCGGCCGCACCAGAGTGGCCACCATCACGGGGCCGCTCGCCATGGAAGCGGCCGGGGCACGCCTGGCGGGGTACCGGGAGGCGCTCACGGAGGCCGGCCTCGCTCCGGAGGACGCGCTCGTCGCCCACGGCGACTTCACCGAGGCGGGCGGCTACGCGGCGATGTGCGAGCTCCTGGCCGAAATGCCCACCCTCGATGCCGTGTTCTGCGCCTCCGACCTGATGGCCGTGGGCGCGTTCCGGGCGCTGCGCGAGGCCGGGCGGCACGTGCCGGGAGACGTGGCCGTCGTCGGCTTCGACGACTCCGTCATCGCCCGTAGCACCGAGCCGCCCCTCACCAGTGTTCGCCAACCGACCGAGGCGATGGGGCGGTTGATGGTCCAGCTGCTGCTCGAGGAGATCGCCGACCCCGGGCGGCCGCGTCGTCAGGTGATCCTGCCGACCGAACTGACGGTCCGCGCCTCGGCCTGAAGGCCTCGGACTGCCTCGGACGGCCTCGAACTGAAAGGCCGTCACGTCCCGTTGTTCCGGTATGAGCCACGGCCGCGTGTCACGGCTGACCTGGGCATAAGGTGCTGCTACGCTCCCGATGGGTGTGGGAGCGCTCCCATGCGCCAAGATTCTGGGGGGTGACATGTCGAAGGCACAACAAGGGGATTCGGCATTCGGGGGCATGCTGAGGGCGCTTCGTCGTGAAGTGGGATTCACGCATGAGGAACTCGCCCGGCGTTCCCAGGTCAGTGTGAGAACGATCAGCGACATCGAGCGGGGCCGGGTGCTCCGACCACAGCGCCGCTCCGTCCAACAGCTCGCGGCGGCGCTCGGCCTGAGGGCCTCGCGACTGGAATGGTTTCTCCGTGCCGCGCGCGCCGTTCCCGGCAGCGGGCCCGATCAGCCGGACGGGAGCCGTCGCGAGACGCCGGCCGCCGGGGAGGTGGACGAACAGCCGTCCGCGGTGGTCGTGATGGTCCTGCCGATGACCGCGACCGGCGAGAGCGGCCCGTGCTGCAGGCGCCGCCGACGCTGTCCGCAACCCCGCCCGACCGGGCCCCGACCCGTGCGCCGGGCCGGTTGACGGCCGTCGCGTGCGGCGGGCAGGCGCCGGCGGCCACACGTCCGCCACGAGGACGCCGAACGCGTACGCCCGCCCCACCGGCGCCGTCCGGTTGGGGACGTGCCACCGGCGACTCGGCCGGGCGAGGCGGTAGTTGACGCCGTCTGCGGTCCAGCCGACCTCCCTGCCGATCCGGGCGGTGGCGTCAACCCCAGGCGGCCGCGGGCCAGGATCCCGCGCCTCGGTCGGGCTCGCCTCGGCACGACGCGGGCAGCGGCGAGGAGATCGAATCACGCGGCTCCATCGAGACCGAAGCAGCCCGCCGCCTCGCCGACGACCTCAAGAACCTCACGTACAGTGCGGTCGCGCGGGCCTGACGATCAGCGCAGCGTCAGGATCCAGGTGCTGACGGCCAGCCAGCCGGTCAGCGTCAGCGCCGCGCACGCCCAGGCGAAGCGGGCCGGCCCACGGCCGCGGTCCCGCCCCTTGGCGCGCTGGAACCCGGCGGCCAGACCGGCCACCGCGGTGACGGGGAGCGCGAGGAAGGCCAGGTACAGGGTGCCGTAGTAGAGGAACCTCGCGAACAGGACGCCCACGAACACGAACGGCGCGGACACCACGGTGACCACCACGCCGCCGACCGTGCACGCGACGCGCAGCCGCTTCTCGTCGGAGAAGAACGGCGGCACGGCGCACACCACCGCACAGCCCAGGCCGAAGACGTACAGCACCAGCCCGCCCGGGCCGTACCCCCGGTGGATGCTCCACACCGGCAGCAGGAACACGACCGCCCCGACCCCGGACAGCCACCGGGCACTCGCCGGCACCGCGACCATGTTTCCCCCCTGCACAGCACCCTCTTTGAACGCGTTCGAATCTAGCACCCAGGAGACGACGCCGCCCAGACGGACAAGTCGCCGAAGATCGCGGCAGGCACAGCGGGACGCGGCTATCCGCGGAGAGCAGACGCATGCCGATCTCGTTGCGGCCCATCCCGAGGCTGTAGACCACAGCGGGCCGGCCGTGGCGGAAGGAGCAGGCCGCAGGTTCCGCGTCCCGATGTCATATGGCGAGTCCGCGAGCTGTGCGTTTCGTTGGATTCGCGCTCCGTGCCACCTTGATCGTTCCGGGTTTCGTGCCACTTCCCCGGGACGGTGTGCTGAAAGCTAGGTGACACGTCTTCTGCCTGACCGGCTTGCTGAGGCTTCAAGGAACACTGTGCCGCAGCGGGTGCGTCGCATGGGCCTGGTGGAGCGGACCGTGCGAACAGAAGACGATGGCGATGGCTGGAGCCCGGAGCCGTCTGGAACGCCTCCGGCTCCGCCGCCAAGCGTCCGACCAGAACGACGTGGAGGGCGTCGCCGTAGGCGTACTTCTTGGTCAGACGAAGCGAGGCCTCTTGCGACGCTCGGGTCGTTTGTCCTGATCACGCCGGTTTGGGTAGCCGAACACCGCCGCCGGCGATGTCGCCGATCCCCCTCCCCCGGTAAGCGCCAGGGGCGGCGTCTCCGGGACGGTCGGGGAGATCGGCCGAGACGGCGAGGTGACAGCGTTCGGCGTCAGGTCCTCGACGGTCGGGGAGGTCGGCCGAGACGGCGAGGTGACAGGGTTCGGCGTCAGGTCCTCGACGGTCGGGGAGGTCGGCCGAGACGGCGAGGTGACAGCGTTCGGCGTCAGGTCCTCGACGGTGGGCGTGGTGAACTGACGATATCGCCTGAGGTTCTCGGTGTCCGGGTACGGGTGACGCCATGGCTTGCGGGAGCCGATGAAGTGGAGCACGAAGGCGCGTCGCTCCTGATCCCGGTACGCGTGGTACTCCGTACCCAGTCGCGGCGGCCAAGCCTCGGGCGGGATGTCGCGGAAGTCAGTCATCGGGAACACGTTCCAGCGCGGATCCAGCTCGATCCATCGACCGTGCGTGAGCGCGTTGAGCGCATCTTGCTCCAGACAGACCGGGACCTGATCCTGGCTCGCGAGCCAGTCGAGGGCCCGCTCGGTCAAGCTCTCCCGACGCCACTGGCGGAGGTTGCACAGCATCACCCCCGCATTGAAGTAGGGCGCGTCGGGCGCGAATCGTCCGTTGCTTCCGCCTGCCAACGCCTCGTGCAGGTTGGGACGCCACATGTCCCGCACGGCCGCGAGGGGTCTGTCACCAAGGTCCGTCGCGAACAGCTCTGTCACGTCTCGCATCAGCACGACGTCCACGTCCATGTACAGCACCACGTCGTCCGGCACCAGCTCTGGCAGGAACAGGCGCGCGTACGTCGCGCCGGTCAGGTAGCGCAGCAGTGGCAGGTCGGACAGGTCGCGGCGCAGACGGACGACCTCCAGATCGAGCCCGCGGGACATCGCGTGCTCGACGACGTCGGCACTCGGCGAGTCATCTGTCATCAGTGCCGAGATGCGCACACCGCTCTTCGGCGGGAGGCAACGGGCCAGCGACGACAGCATGTTGCGTGCCGCCGATGCGTACTGACCGTCGAACGCGATCGCTATGCGCATCCCCCGACCCCCCACGTGTGCGACCCAGGAACCACTACGCTAAGGGGGGGTCGAGCGACGGTCAAGGCGCTCAAAGAGGGGGTGCGACCTGTGGCGCGAACGAGCGACGTGGCGCCGGCGGCGGGCAGATGCCTGCTCATCTGCAGCACACCGAGGTCAGGGACTCATCTGCTGGCCGGTCTGCTGGAGAGCACGGGCTTGTCGGGCAAACCGCAGGAGTACCTGTACAACCACGTTACCGAACTGGACGGTGAGGACATCCCGATCGGTCCGGCGCACCGGACGCAGCCGGACCAGCTACGAAAGCTGATGCGGATCGGGACTTCAGCCAACGGCGTGTTGGGCCTGATCGTCATGGGGTCGTACCTGGACGAGGTCGTCGCCGGGCTGCGGCGATACCAGTCCGCGAGTGGAGCGAGCTGGCGCGAGGTGATCGAGCGCGCCTTCGACCGCCCGGTATATGTGTGGAACCGGCGGCTGGACACGGCGGCACAAGCGGTGTCTCTGTACCGGGCGCTGGAGACCGACGTCTGGTATGCCGACGACGTTCGTGGCGTGGGTGCTGACGTTCCCTACCGTCGCGACCGGATCGCGCACTGGGAGCACATGATCCGGGAGCAGAACGAGGAGTGGGCGCGCCGGTTCTCCGACAGCGGGATCACGCCGATCACGGTGACGTACGAGGACGCGCTGGCGGACCCGGAGGGTGTGGTGGACCGGCTCCTGGACAGCCTGGGAGTCGCGCGAGGCGGCCGGCCGGTGGAGCCGCTCACGCGCCGGCAGGGAAACGACGTGAGCTTGGAATGGCTGGCCCGGTACCGCCGGGACGGTTCAACGTGACCGCTGCCTCCGCGACCTCGATGAGCTCCGCCAGCACCTGAGGCTCACTGCCGTAGGGCCGACGCAACGGCCCACGCCGCACCGGCCCGTCCGGTACGAAACGACGCTGCCCGGCCCGACGCCGCATCGCCCGCAACAGATCCATCGCGAGATCGCCCCCGCCACCCCCACCAGTCTGCATGACCACATCCTGGTACATCCGTCGGCGCTACGCTCAAGTGCTGAGCTCGGTACGAACGATCGTGCTCAGGGCCCTGTTCGATGTGATCGTGTTTCGTGCAACGATCCCGGCATGGCGAACTTTGATGCTTCCTCTCCGCAGCGCCGTGTGAGCACGGGTGGGCCGTGCGGAGCGGCGCGCGGCCAACGAGGTTCTGCCCTCACCGTGTTGGGGGCGCTGCTGGATCGGTCGCTGGTGCAGATCGCCGATGCTGCCGCGGACGCCCGGTGCTTCGACCGGGAGACGATCCACATGGCGGCGGACGTGTGGGACAACAACACCTTTCCGCTGTTTCGGGCGGCGACGGCCGGCACGCGAGGCGGGCGCGAGCGTCGGTCTCTGGCAGCGTTGGAATGGATGGCCGGCCTCGGTGAGGATCGGCGCACCTGGATGATCGAGCAGGCCGCGGCGGCCGGGCACTCGTTGGACGGGCTCCTCACATCGGGGAAGCCGTCCACGCCGGGCCGTGACTATCTGGGACAGGTGATGGCCCCGGTGATGTCGCTGACGGCGCACGCCGCGGAGAGCCTGGCCGCCGACTACGACCTTTCATCGGCCGAGGTCCGCCATCTGCGGATCGAGCGGGCCGGCAGCCGTCTCGTCGGCCAGCTCGAACTGGCTGTCACCCGTTCCTATCCCGTCGACGACGGCACCCCGGCCGAGAGCGCGACGCTGAATATATGGCTGCGCGACATCACCGAGGTCCGCTTCGATTCCGATGACGCCCGGGGCGCCGTCCTTGGAGCGCGAGCGGACGGCGTGTCAATCGCCCTGGGGGCCCGCGGGATACTCCGCGCGGCGACGGCCGACCATTGCCCGGACGACCGCTGCTGGCACCTGTCCTCGGCCGGGCGCCAGGCCGACGCGACCACACCACCCCGTGACACTCGACCTGCTCGCGGCGACTTCCCGCAGGAGGGGCACCTGGGCGCCAACGCCATGGCCGCAGCGACCGTTCTGCACCGCGCCATGCTGCACGTCCGCATGGTGCGTAGCCCCCGGCATGCGGACCGGGTCCCCGTACGCGACTTCCACCGAGCCTTCACCGGAGCCGGCGAGGCAATCCTCGCCGCGGGTGCTCACCGCCTGCCCCACCGGCGGGAAGCCGCCTTCCGCCACCTGGTCGAGACCTGGGTCGGACGCGGCGGCCCAGCCCTCGCGAAGTGGTTCGCCAGCGAGCTGGCGGAGACCGTCAACCGACCGGATCTCCTCGTCGTCCTCCGCGACCAGGACCAACCACGCCCGACCGCCGGCACATCGCAGCAGCCCGATCCGAACCTCACGACGGTACCCGGCCCGGTAGAGGTCGAACTCCGGATGGCCTCCTACACCTCGGCACACACACGCTACGGCGCAGACCACGACGCCTCTGCCCTCGTGCACCTGGCCGTGCCGCCGCACCCGCGGAACGGTGAGAACGACCCGTGGCGGCTGCGCGCGATGTGCGGCGCCGACCCCGCCCGCTTCCAGTTGCGGACGGCGGCGTTCCAAGGCGCCGGCCGGCCCTCCGTCACGGCTGACGACAAGGCGGCCCGCCGCTTCGCCCTACACGACGGAGCCCTCGACATCACACGAAGGGAAGGCTGAACCCACCATCCGCCGCGCGCACGTTGGTCTGCACCGGCCTGCGCAGTTTTCCTGTACACCGACAGGGGGTCAGCCGACGCCGAGCAGAACGGCGACGGCCGCCAGGTCGTCCTCCCCGCGCCCGCGGGTTCGTATCTCCATGTCGGCCGGCGCACCGCTTTTCCGCGTCTGCCGACCTGGGGTGTTTTTCGGCGGGGCGGCGGGAATTCCGACAATGTCGGTGCCCGTTCGCCAGGAGGGGAATTCCTGCCGGACCGGCCGGCGATCGTATTCAATGGGATCCGGCCGATCAGGCAACGCAGCGGCGGAACGGTCCGCCGTGGAAAAGGAGTGCGCATGGACAGCCGGTTGGATTCCGCCGAAGCTACCGTCGACGTCCTGTCGTTCAACATCCACCACGGGGAGGGAACGGACGGCGTCCTCGACCTGGAACGGATCGCCCGGGTGATCCGGCGCAGCGGTGCGGAGATCGTCGGGCTCCAGGAGGTGGACCGGCACTTCGACGGGCGCAGCCAGTGGAACGACCAGGTGGCGGAGCTGGCGCGGTCGCTCGGCTACCACCCGGCATACGGGGCGAACAT
Source organism: Kitasatospora sp. NPDC001261 (assembly GCF_042896795.1). NCBI lineage: Bacteria > Bacillati > Actinomycetota > Actinomycetes > Kitasatosporales > Streptomycetaceae > Kitasatospora > Kitasatospora sp. NPDC001261. The sequence continues at coordinate 120,008 of NZ_JBIAXP010000016.1, read as the reverse complement.
CGACCTGGACCCGGCGGCGCCGGCGGCGCCGCGGTGCCAGTACGGTACGGCGGTGCTGTCCCGGCACCCGATCACCCGTGCGCGGAACACCCACCTCTTCCGGTCCCCCGGGGAGGAGCAGCGCGGCCTGCTGCACGTCGAGATCGACCTCGGCGGAATTCCGCTGCAGGTCTTCGTCACACATCTGGAGCTGTTCTCGGAAATCGACCGGATACGCCAGGCGGAAGAAGTCGTCGAGCTGATCGGGGAAACCGGTCCGGCCATTTTGCTCGGCGATTTCAACGCGACCCCGGGAACGTCGGAGATAACCAGGCTTCGGGCTGCTTTCACCGATTCCTGGACGGTTCTCGACGGTGGTCCGGTGGCGACGTTCCCGGCCGATGCTCCGCGGGACTGCATCGACTACGTCTTCGCGGGCCGGGGGGTGACGCCGGTGCGGGTCGGCCTGGTCACCGAGGAGCCGGTGGCCTCGGACCACCTGCCGGTGCTGGCCCGACTGGTGGTCTCCGGCTGACCGCCGGCCCCCGAGGGTCCGGGCCGGGGCGGCGGGCCGGCCCGGACCCTCGGGAGGCGGTGGCGGTCACTCGTGCCGTTCCGCTTCCACCGCTTCGTACAGTGCCTTGATGTTGCCGCTGCCGAAGGTCGTGGCCCCGACCCGCTCGATGACCTCGAAGAACAGGGTCCGCCGGGGGTGCAGCGTCCGGGTGAAGACCTGGAAGAGCTGGCCTTCGTGGTCCTCGTCGACGAGGATGCCCAGGGCGGCGAGCGCGGGCACGGAGTGCCGGGTCAGCCGCAGCCGCTCGGCGAGCATCCGGTAGTAGGGGCCCGGCGTCGACAGGAACGCCACCCCCTGCTCGGCCATCGTCCGGACGGTCCGCACGGCGTCGTCGGTGCGGAAGGCGATGTGCTGGACGCCGGAGCCGCCGTGGTTCTTGATGAAGTGGTCGATCTGGCCGGGCTCGCGGCTGGTGTCGGGCTCGATGATGGTGAGCGTGAGGCCGCCGGACGCCGACTGCACCACCTCGGAGTCCATGGCCTGGGCGCCGACGACGATCCGCTCGGTGAAGGTGTTGCGCAGGCCGAGGACCTGCTCGTAGAACGCGACGGTGGACCGGAGCAGGCCCGCCTCGACGCACACCGCGAAGTGGTCGACGGCCAGCAGGCCGGTGTCCGCTTCCGGCTCGCTCCGCGGTACCGGGGTGAAACCGGGCAGCGGCCGGTGGTCGGTTCCCGCGCGGCGCTGGACCAGGGTGTGCCGGAGGTCGCCGAAGCCGGCGACGGCCGCGGTGACCACGCCGTCCGTCTCCTCGGGTTCGGCCAGTGGCCGGGCGCCGCGCCGGACGGTCGCGGCGAAGGCGGCGACCACGTCGGGTACGGCCAGGGCGATGTCGGCGACGCCGTCCCCGTGCCGCCGGACGTAGTCGGCGGCGGGGTGGTCCTCCGCCAGGGCCTGGGTGAGGACCAGCCGGATGTGCTCCCGGCCGATGGCGACGGACCTCGCCTCGCCCGGCCGGTCGGCCGTGGCGTACACGGTGAACCCGTAGGCCCGGGCGTAGTGGCGTGCGCTGGCGTCGAGGTCCTCCACGTACAGCTCTACGTGGTCGACGGACAGGTCGAGCGGTATGCCGTCCGGGTGTGTCGTCATGGTGGTGGCCTCCTTGAGGGATGGTCTGCCGGGCGTGCCTGTGGCAGTGCCGGTGCCGGTGCCGGTGTCGCTGCCAGTGCCGGTGTCGCTGCCGGTGCCGGTACGGGTGACCGGTCCACTGGTGCTGGACCGGCCACCGCCAGGGCCCGCTACCAGGGGTCGACGCCGAGCAGCCGGCGGCCCAGCGGGGTCATCGCCGCGGTCTGCAGGTCGTTGTAGGAGTGACCGGCCGGGCGGTCACCGGGGCGTTCGCCGGCGTCCCAGGGCTGGTCGTCCCGCGCGTAGCGGACGAACTGGGCGACCCGGACCTCGGGGCGCCGGTTGTGCGAGGCGGCGTGCGGCATCAGATGGTGGGTCAGCACGAAGTCGCCTGCCTGCCCGGTCACTTCGACGCTCTCGAGGTCCGGGATGTTGCGCCACTTGTCGTGCAGCTGCCGCCCCCGGCGGACGGCGCGGGCCTCGGCCTCGACGATCCGGTGGCCGCCGGGCACGACGTGGATGCCGCCGCCGCCCGGGGCCACGTCCGTGAAGTAGTAGCAGCCCCCGATCTCGACCTCCTCGGGGGTGAGCAGGAACTCGTCGGCGTCCTCGGGTACCGCCGGGTCGATGTGCAGGTCCTGGCTCAGCTCGCTGGGGTGCGCCGTGTCGTTGCGCATGGTGATGGCCACCGAGCCGTCCCGGACGAGCAGTCGGGGGTGCCCCAGGAGCTGGGCCGCCACCCGGTAGAGCCGCTCGTTCTGGAAGAGCGGGATGAACTCCGGTCCGTCGAAGGTCTGGTTTCCCGGGGTGTTGAAGGGCTTGAACCGGCCGTCGTACGCCTCCCAGTGGTCGGGGACGCGCAGGTCTCGCGGGAGCAGGTCGAGGATCAGGCCGGCGTGGTGCCTGGCCTGCTGCCTGGTCAGGACGCCGCGGATCAGCAGGTATCCGTCCCGCCAGAAGCGATCGACCTCCTCCTGGGACAGGACCGGCTCCGGCATTGCGTTGGTCATGGGTGCTCCGAGGGTCGGTGGGTCACGGGTCGGTTGGCGAGGTCGCGCCGTCGGAGGCCCGGTCAGCCGGCCGGCGCCGCGGGGCGGCCTCCGGCCCGGCCGGACGGACGGAGTTCCCGGGCCAGGCTGCGCAGGGTGGTCATGCCGCTGACCTGGGCGAAACCGGGCGGGTGGTAGCCGAGCCGGCGGAGCAGCTCCGCGAAGCGCGGGTAGTGCTCCGGCCGGCCGCCCGCCCGCAGGTAGCAGAGGTCGAGGTCGGGGGCCCGGCCGGGCTCGGTCCCGGCCCCGCTCAGGGCGGTGAGCAGCGCGGTCTCCTCGGCCGTGGCCGCCGGGCGGCCGGGGAGCGACCGCCCGTCCGAGGCGTCGGCGCCGTCGATCTCGAACCAGTCGGGGACCACCGGGATCACGCCCGTGTGCGCGGCTCGGAGCAGTTCCTCCCGCAGGTCGAACGGGGTGAGCGCGCTGCCGTCGGCCGCGGTGACCCGGGCGGTCAGCCGGGGGGTGCCGGACGCGCCGCCGGGTTCGAGCGACGCCCCGGCCGCCGTGACCCCGGGCAGGGCGAGCAGGAGGTCCTCGATCGCGCGGAGGTCGATCCACCGCCCGTCGGAGTGCCGTTCGCGGGGGCCGCGGGGAAGCCGGAGCAGTCCCACGGCGGACGCGACCTCGTCCGGCGAGCAGTCCCGGCCCGTCGCGGCCCGGGTCAGGACCAGCTCGACGCCGCGCAGCAGTGCCGCGCACTGCTCGGGTTCCAGGACCCTGGAGTCGCCGTGGACGGACAGCCGGACGGTGTGCGGGTCGGCCCAGCGGACCGACAGGCTGGCTCCGTACTCGTAGGAGGTCTCCGTGGTGGTCGCCCAGCTGATCCGGGAGCCGGGCCGGGCTGTGGAACCGGGCCCGTCCGTCGAGCCAGGCCCGCCCGTGGAACCGGACCCGCCCGTCGAGCCAGGCCCGCCCGTGGAACCGGACCCGCCCGTCGAGCCAGGCCCGCCCGTGGAACCGGACCCGCCCGTCGAGCCGGGCTCGTCCGTGGAACCGGGCTCGGCCTCGATCAGCTCCCGCCAACCCTGCGGCGGCGGAATGAAGTTGAAGGCGAGGTCGGTGGAGAGGCAGACGCCTCGGCGGTGTTGGGCCTCGACCCGTTCGCGGATCAGGTCGAAGGGGTCGTACCGGCCGTAGGCGGGGTGCCCCTCGGCCAGGGTCCGCTGGACCTCGGCGGCCGCTTCCAGCAGGCTCCGGCCCTGCCGGCGGAGGGCCACCGGGGTGCGCTGCGCGGTGGCGCACAGCACCCGGCGGAGGTCGGCGTTGTGCCGGTTGTCGAGCGACACGTTGACGGTGCACGCGTCGGTGTCGGCACGCAGGCAGAGCAGTTGGGCGAAAGCGGCGAGGACGACGGCCGAGGGCAGCAGCCCGGTGTGGGCCATGCCGCGGGCGAAGAGGCCGTCCGCGCCGGGCAGGGTGAGCGTGCTCCGGTAGTAGCGGCCCGCCGTCCCTTCGCCCGGAGGGTGGTGCGGGTGCATCCGTGCCGGTGCGTGGGAGAAGTGCCGCCGCAGGTAGTCGAGCGCCCTGGTGCGTTCGGTGTCCTCGCCGGGGTCGGCCTCGCGCCGGGCCTGCTCGGCCGGCTGGATCCCGGGTCCCCGGTGCGGGACTCCGGTGTCCGGGCTGTCCGTCCGTCCGTGCAGCAGGTCGGTGAGCTGCTGGTCCACCACGCCGTGGAACCCGGCGTCCACGGCCACGTTGTCGGCGACCACCGCCAACCAGCGCTGGTCCTCGGACCGGAGCAGGTGGAACTGCACGAGGAACCGGCCGACCCTGCCGTGGGTGTGCGCGGTGAACACCCGTACCAGGTCGGCCAGGCTCCGCTCGGCGGTGCCGTCCGGTGCGACGTCGACGACCCGCACCGGGGAGCCCGACGGGTGGACCAGCTGCCGCAGTTCTCCGTCGACGACGGCGAGGGAGGTGCGGAGGATCTCGAACCGGTCCTCCAGCGCGTGCACCAGGCGCTGGGCGGCGGCCTCGTCGGTCCCCGCCGGGAGCGGCCGGAGTCCTTCGGCCAGCCCCTTCTCCAGGAACCACTGGAACTTCTGTGCCCTGGTCAGGGGCGCGTCGGCGGGGGCCCGGCCGCTCATGCGGGGCCCCCGGCGGGAGTCGGCCGCGGCGAACCGGCCGGAGCGCCGGCCGCACCGTCGGCCCGCACGGCGGCGGATCCGTCGGCCACGGCGGACAGTCCGCGGATGGTCGGAGAGCCGATGACATCACGCACCGTGACCGGGACGCCGGACAGCCGGGTCGCGGCGGTGGCCAGCTGCACCGCCGAGACGGAGTCTCCGCCGAGCGTGAAGAAGTCGTCGTCGATCCCGACCTCGGTGAGTCCGAGCATCTCGCGCCAGAGCGCGGCGAGCGCCGATTCCAGCTCGTCGCGGGGGGCGGTCGGGGAGCCCTGGGCGGCATCGCGCTCCTCGGCGGGGGCGGGCAGCTTCGCCGCGTCCACTTTGAGGTTCGTCGTGAGCGGGATCGCCGGTATCACGGTGATCGAGGCCGGGCGCTGGTACCGCGGCAGCTCCGTCGAGAGCCGCCGGCGCAGGTCGGCCACGAGTTCCCGGTCGCGTCCCGCGCCGTCGCCGGTGCCGACAGGTCCGGAGGCAGGTCCCGAGGCAGATCCGGAGGCCGGTCCCGAGGCAGGTCCGGCGGAGGGGACGACGTAGGCGTCGAGGCGCTTGTCCCCCGCGCCGTCGTCCCGGGCCACCACGACCGCGTCGTGCACCCCGGGGTGCCGGGTGAGCGCGGCCTCGATCTCGCCCGGTTCGATCCGGTAGCCGCGCACCTTGATCTGGCGGTCGATCCGGCCCAGGAAGCGCAGCGCCCCGTCCGGGCCGCGCCGGACGAGGTCACCGGTGCGGTAGAGCGGGGAGCCGGCGTGGTCGTCGGGGTCCGGGACGAAGCGTTCGGCGGTGAGTTCGGCGCGGCCGAGGTAGCCGCGGGTCATGCCGGCTCCGCCGATGTGGAGCTCTCCGCTCTCCCCGTCCGGGACGTCCGCTCCGTCCGGCCCGAGCACCCGGACCCGGACCCGGTCGAGCGGGGTGCCGATCGGGATCATCGTGGCGTCCGGTGCCATGGTCCGGACGTCCTGGTAGGTCGCGAAGCCCGTCGTCTCGGTCGGCCCGTACAGGTGGATCAGCCGCCCCGCGAAGGCCTGCCGCGCGAGGTCCGCCACCTCGGCCCGGATGGAGTCCCCGCCGAACAGCAGGGTGTGCACCCCGGAGAGGTCGGCGAGGTGCGCCGGCTCCAGCAGCCGGAAGACGGGGCTTGTCAGGTGCAGGACGGAGACGGCGTCCCGGTGGACCCGGCGGCAGAGGGCGGTCAGGTCGGTGCCGCCGAAGCTGTAGACGACGCAGGTCGCGCCGTTGAGCAGGGGCCCCCAGATCTCGAAGGTGGAGGCGTCGAAGGACAGCGTGGCGAGTGCGGCGACCCGGTCGTCCGGCGCGATGGACACGTAGTCCTGATCGGTCACCAGGTGCACGACGCTCCGGTGCGGAACCAGGACGCCCTTGGGTGTTCCGGTGGATCCGGAGGTGTAGATGACGTTGGCGAGCTCCGGCCGGCCGACGACGGGCGGGTTCCCGGAGGGGTGGTGGGCCGGGTCCTCGTCGAGCAGGACGACGGTCGCCCGGCCCGCGGGGAGCCGGTCGGCGAGCCGGCGCTGGGTCACCAGCACCGGGGCGGCGGTGTCCCGGAGCATGAACTCCAGCCGCTCGGCGGGGTATCCGGCGTCGAGCGGGACGTATGCGCCGCCCGCCTTCAGGATGCCCAGCAGCCCGACGATCATCGCCGCGGAGCGTTCGACGCAGATGCCCACGAGCGTGTCGGGCCCGACGCCCGCCTCGCGCAGCCGCCAGGCCAGCCGGTTCGCGCGGGCGTTCAGCTCGCGGTAGCTCAGCTGCCCGTCGTCCGCGACCACGGCCGTCCGGTCCGGGGCGAGCTCCGCATGGTGTTCGAACAGGGCGTGCACGGTGGCCCCCGGCTCGCCCCCGGTCGGTCCGTTGTTCCGCTGGATCACTGGCTGACTCCGTCCTCTCGTGCGCTGACCGGGTCGATGGACACGGCGCCGCGTAATGCGTGTTGATGGGACCGACGCCGACGCCGCGCGGGTGGGCGGGAATCCCGGCGGCCGACGGGTCGCGCGGGTTCCCGTGAAGGTCCGGGTCGGCCGGGACGGAATTGTCAGGTGTCCTCGCTCCGGCCGGGCCGGGAGGCGGAAAGGGCCGACCGCGGCGCGTCCGGGAATTCCGTCGGATCCCGTTTTCCGCCGCACCGGGCAAGTGCCGGAACCTCCAGGAGCCTAAGCAATCGGAAGAGGTCCCGCCACCCTCTTCCGGGGAATACCGGCAATCATGCGCTATGTCCGATCCGGCCCCGCTTGCCCAGATCGCCGGAGACACGCCCGGTTGTCCGATGGTCCGTCACATGCCCTCCGGGGAAGCCCTGTCGAGCGCGCTGGAGGATCCGACTCCACTTGTGATCCGATGTGAAAATAGACGGCCAAAACGGGTCAAATGGGGACGCCGGCACCGTGAGATGCAATGTGCCATTGCACATCAACTGCTTGTCATGGACTATGGATCAAGAACCACGACGCCATGGTTCCGGAGCCGACCGGGGGGTTCGCGTATCCGTCGGAGCGTGACGGATACGTGGAACGGGACGCATTCCGCGCATCCCCACAGGCATTCCCTCGGTCATTCGCGCCCGAGGCCCCGGCGAATTCGCCGAAGCGGCGGCATCAGGTGGGGCATTGCCACTGAATCGATGCACGAACATCGTGGGCTGGACCCGCCCCGTTCCAAAGGAGACCCGTGTCTGAGAACCGATCCTCGGCCCTGATCGTCGGAGCGGACCCGTACCTGATCCGGGCCGCGCTCCGCAACGGAATCGAGCCCGTCGTGGTGTACGGCCCCGGCCTGCGCGACTGGGGGTTCATCGGAATTCCGGACGGGGTCGAGACCGTCTTCGCCGAGGACACCTCCAGCGTGGAGAGCGTGCTGCTCGCGCTGCACCGGGCCGGCCTCGCCGACCGGGACTTCGACTGCGTCCACACCGGGGACGAGTTCGCCCTGGTCACCGCGGCGGCCCTGGGCGAGGTCCTGGGCGCCCCGGTCGCCGTGGACCCGGACACCGCCGTGCGGTTCCGGGACAAGTGGCTGCAGAAGGAGGCGCTCGCCGCGGCCGGCATCGAGGTCACCCGGTCCCGCCTGATCGAGGACGTCCACCACCTGGATCCGGCGAGCGTCGAGGACTTCGACAAGGCGGTCCTCAAGCCGGTCGCCGGTGCCGGCACCAGGAACACCTCGGTCGTCGAGGGCCGCGCCGGGCTGATCGCCCGGTGTGCCGAGCTCCGGCGCGCCGGCATGCCCCAACGGACCTTCGTCCTGGAGGAGTTCGTTGCGGGCGACGAGTGGATCGCCGACGGCGTGGTCTTCGACGGAGAGCTGCGGTTCCTCAGCGTCAGCACGTACGGCGAGCCCTGCCTGAGCACGGTGGACTTCAACCGGGCGCTCCAGGTCGAGGTGTTCGACCCCGTCGCCGACGCCTCCGCCTACGACCTCGCACGCTCGGTCGTGGAACCGGCCCTGCGCGCGCTCGGCCTGCGGCGCGGCACCTTCCACATGGAGCTCTTCCACCAGCCGGACACCGGGAGGCTGGTGTTCGGCGAGTGCGCGGCCCGGACCGGCGGACTGCTCCAACCCGAGCTGGTCGAAGCCAAGTTCGGCGTCGACCTGGCGCTCGCCGGGCTGCGCTGCGCGGCCGGGACCGACCCCCGGATCGAGCCCTCGGTGCGGCCCGACACGATCGGCTCCACCTACCTCAACAACCGTCCCGGCGTCCTGGTCGGCTACCCGACCCCGGCCGAGGTGCGCGCCCTGCCCGGGGTCGAGTACCTGCGACTGGAACTCCCGTACGGTTTCCGCATGGCGGACGCGCTCGCGAGCACCACCGAGGCCGTCGGCCAGGTCGTGCTGAGCGGCCGCACCCGGGAGGAGTTCCGCGAACGCCGCGACTCCCTGACCGCGTGGTTCGACGAGCGGCTGCTGGTCGTGCCCGCGCACGCGAGCTACCCCGAACTGCGCCGGTGGCAGAAGGAGAACTGGCCGGAATCCGTTTCCTCCTTCGGCACCTACTCGGACGACTGAGGCCGACCGCCGCCCGGGCCGCGGACCTCACCCGCGGGACGGCCGCCGCGCGCGCCGAACCACTTCCCCCACCGCGTCTCGAAGGACCATCATGCAAAGCCATCACCGCTTGATCCGCTCCTTCCGTCAACTCACGACCGATGCCCTGCCGGCGGAAGCCCCCGTCGTCACACTCTTCAGCGGAGGGCTCGACAGCAGCTTCCTCCTGCTGCGGCTGAAGAACGCCGGGTTCCGGAACGTCCACGCGTTGAGCGTGGACCTCGGCGAGGACGAGACCAGCGAACAGAAACAGCAGATCGCCGACGAGCTGGGGGTCCGGCTGCACGTCGTGGACGGCCGTGGAGCCTTCGCCGACGAGTTCGTGCGGGCGGCCATCGTCAGCCAGGCGGTCTACCTGGGGACCCACCCGGTGAGTTCGACCCTGAGCCGCCCGCTGATCGCCCGGTTCGCCGCCGAACTGGCGGAGGAGCTCGGGGCGGCGGCCGTCCTGCACACCGCCAACCGCTCCCAGAACACCATGCGCAGACTCAACGGCGCCCTGGAACTGCTGGGCTTCGACGGCGCCTACGGCAGCCCGTACGACCTCGACCCGGTGGGCCGGGAGGTCAAGATCCAGGAGCTGAAGGAGGCCGGCCTCGCCCGGATGAGCGAGCGCGTCGTGAGCGGCGACTCGAACCTCTGGTGCCGCGAGTTCGAGTCCGGGCTCCTGGACGACCCCGAGCAGCACGCGGTGCCGGAGCAGCTGTTCCGGTGGAGCGCGCGCCGACCGGCGGTCACCGAGGACGGTGTCGAGGTGCGGTTCGAGGGGGGCACGCCGGTGGCGGTCGACGGCACCCGCCTGCCGCTGGTGCCGCTGATCGACGAGCTGAACCGGCGGGTCGGCGCCTTCGGCCTCGGGCGGTACAGCGGCCTGGAGCACCTCGCCGGCGGCGAGAAGGTGCTGGAGATCCGGGAGATGCCGGCCGCGTGGCTCCTGCTGCGCAGCTACCGGCACCTCGAGTCGGCGGTGCTCTCGGCCGAGACGATCCGCGAGAAGATGCACCTCGAACAGCTGTGGGTGCGGGAGGCCCTGGAGGGTCGCTGGTTCGGCGAACTGCGGGCGGCCACCCAGTCGTTCATGGACTTCTGCGCCCGGCCGGTGACGGGCTCGGTGCGCTGGCGGCTCACGCCGGGCGGGGCCGAGACCCGGGCCATCGAGGCCGACCGGCCGGTCTACCTGCGCGATCGGGAGAGCTGGGAGCAGCAGTCCGTGAGGTCGGAGCTTGCCGTGCTGGCGGGGGCCTGATGCGCGGCCCGTACCGTCCCGTACCCGCGCCGTCGGCCCGCTGCGGGAGCGGCGGGCCGACGGCGGGGGGCGAAGGACGTCAGCCGCCGAGGAGGTCCCAGGCCAGCAGGCCGGCGCCGAGGCAGCCCGCCGTCTCCCCGAGTGCCGCCGGCACGATCTCCGGCATCCGCTCGAAGGCGAGCCGCTTCCCGACCGCCGCGCGCAGCGGTTCGAACAGGGTGTCCCCGGCCTCGGCCAGCCCGCCTCCGATGATCACGGTGCCCGGGTCGAGCAGGGTGAGGCAGGTGACGAGACCGTCGGCGAGCGCGGCCAGGGCGTCGTCCCAGACCGTCCGGGCGCGGCTGTCGCCGGCCTCCAGCGCCCGGACGCAGTCCGCCGCGTCGGCGGCCGGTCGGCCCGAGGCCGCGGCCCAGGCCCGTCCGACGGCCGAGGCCGAGGCGTACTGCTCCAGGCAGCCGCGCCGGCCGCAGGGGCAGGCGGCGCCTCCGGGCCGGACCACGATGTGGCCGATCTCGCCGCCGGCGCCGTGGGCGCCCGCCTCGATCCGTCCGCCGAGGGCGATCGCGCCCGCGATGCCGGTGCCGATGGCCAGGAAGAGGAACTGTTCGGTGCCCCGGCCGGCGCCGATCCGCTGCTCGGCGAGTCCTCCGGTGCGGACGTCGTGGCCGAAGGCGACGGGCACGCCGCCCAGGCGGTCGGCCAGCAGCGCGCCGAGCGGGAGGTCGTGCCAACCGAGGTTGGCCGCGAACACGACGGTGCCCGTGCCGACGTCGACGATGCCGGGCACGGCGACGCCCACCGCGGCCGCGGGCCGGCCGAAGCGGCGCTCGCCGTGGGCGCGCAGTTCGGCGGCCGCCTCGAGCACCGATTCCACGACGGTGTCGGTGCCGCGTTCGCGAGGGGTTTCCCGGCGGGCCTGGTGAAGTAATTCTCCGCTGCTTCCGATCAGGGCGGACTTGATTCCGGTACCGCCCACATCAAGGGCTATGACGTGTTTCATGGGGGATGAGTATGGAGCATGCTCGGACGAGCTGGCAAACGTCCTGGAAAACGACCCGTAAAAGCCTCGTCGGTGCGCGCCCGCCGTTTTGTCCGGCAGGCCGGAAGAGTGGGAGCCTCCTGTGATCCTGACGGGACCAGAAATCGTTGAATCCGCCCGCGACGGCAGGATTTCCATATCCCCGTTCAACCGGGACCAGGTGAACCCGAACAGCTACAACGTCTGCCTCGGGGAGACGCTGATCACCTACACGGACAGCGTCATCGACGCGTACCGGCCCAACCGGACCGACGCCACCAAGATCGACTCCAGCGGCTTCGTACTGGAGCCCGACCAGCTCTACCTGGGGCACACCGTGGAGGAGGTCGGATCCGACGTCTTCGTGCCCCTGCTCTTCGGGCGCTCCTCGGTCGGCCGGCTCGGGCTCTTCGTGGAGATCACCGCCCCGATCGGGGACATCGGCTTCCACGGCCAGTGGACCCTCATGCTGTCCGCGGTCCGACCGCTGCGGGTGTATCCCGGGATGAAGATCGGGCAGATCATGTTCTTCGACACGCTCGGCGATATCGAGCCCTATTCCGGGAAGTACCAGGGCGCGGTCGGACCGCAGGAATCGCGCTACTGGCGGGACAAGTTGGGGCAGCCGTGATCCTCACCCGGGCGGAAATAGCCAGGTCGATCGACTCCGGTGACATCGTCATAGAGCCGTTCGACCCCCGAAGGATTTCCCCGAACGCCTACGACTGGCGACTCGGCGACACCATCCGGGTGTGCGAGTCCGAACTCGACGCGGCGCATTCCACGGAGTTCGAGGAGCGCACCATCCCGCCGGACGGCATGGTGCTGCTGCCGGGCAGGCTCTACCTCGGGGTCACCCACGAGCGCACCCATTCCGAGCGTTTCGCGCAGATGATCAACGGTGACCGCACGGTGGGCGCGCTGGGCGTCTGGGTGCACGTCTCGGCACCGCTCGGCCACGTCGGCCACGCCATCCGGTGGACGCTCGAGATCCGCGTGGTGCGCCCGGTGCGGATCTATCCGGGGATGACCTTCGGGAAGATCATCTTCCTCAAGACCCTCGGCGCGGAGGCCAGTTACCAGAACATGGGCCGGAAGTACACCCGGACCAGCGGCATCGACACGTCGCGACTGTACGAGGAGCTCGCGTGAACGTCCTCACCGGGATCGACCTCCCCCCGGACAGCCCCGGCGGCAGCGTCGAGCTGCTGCGCGACCTGTACGGCGGGCCGGAACCGCTCATCCCCGCCGACGTCTTCATGCTCGCCCCGCAGGACCGGCAGGCGCCCGACACCTCCGGTTCACCGGCCCTGCTCGCGGTGCCGGGCAAGACGGTGTCGGGGCCGGCGTTCTGGGCCTACGTGGACCGGCTCGGCGCTGCCGTCCGGGACAGGTACCCCGCCGCCGACCACGACGTGCTGCACCTCCAGCACCTGGCCTTCGGCGCGACGGCCGCCCTGCAGCAGGTCTTTCCCGACCGGCCGAGCATCGCGCTGGTGCACGGCACCGACCTGCTGTTCGCCGAGGACCACCCGACCCAGGCCGTCGTCCTGCGGGAGACCGCGGCATCGGCCGACGCGATCGTCGTCCCCACCGGGGCGATGGCGGACCGGCTGCGCCGGATCGCCCCGGTCCCGTCGGACCGGATCGTCCGCATCCCCTGGGGCGTCCCCGACCGGCTGCTGGCCGGCCGGCCCACCGGGCCGGGCCACCGCGCGGAGCGCGAAGCGGGCGTCCTGCGGGTGCTCTACGCGGGTCGGCTCACCGCCGAGAAGGCCACCTCCGGCCTGATCGCGGCGGTGGCCTCGCTCCCCGGGGTGGAGCTCTCCGTGGCCGCTCCCCCGGCGGAGTTCGCGGCCCTGGCCGCACGCTCCGACCTGTCGCGGGTGCGCCGCCTCGGCTGGCTGTCCCGGGAGGACCTGTGGCGCGCGTTCGGCGGACACGACCTCCTGATCGTCCCCTCGCTCCGGCTGGAGGCGTTCGGGCTGGTGACCATCGAGGCGCAGGCGTGCGGCCTGCCGGTCGCCTACCAGCCCGTGCCGGGCCTGACCGAGGTGCTCGGCCGCTCCGCGCTCCCGGTCGACTTCGGGGACTTCACGGCGCTCCGGGGCCGCATCGAGGAGTTCCTCCGCTCGCCCGAGCGGCTGGACGACCTGGCCGCGGCCGGCCTGGTCAACAGCGGGCGCTTCCCGCTGTCGCGGACCGCCGGCGACCTGGCCGAACTCTCCCGCCGGGTCGCGCGATGACGGCCCGGCCGACCACCGCGGCCCCTGCGCCCACCGGCGGGCCGGAGCGGGACCGGGGCGACGGCCCGCGGTCCGCGGACTGCGTGTTCTGCGCCATCGTCGGGGGCCGGCTGCCCGCCGCCGTCGTCCACGAGGACGAGCGGACCATCGCCTTCCTCGACATCACCGCGGTCATGGACGGGCACACCCTGGTGATCCCCAAGCGCCACGCCGCCGACCTCTGGGAGATCACCCCGGAGGACGCCGCCGCCGTGATGGCCACCGTCCACCTGATGGCCGGGCGGATCCGGGACGTGCTGGCGCCGGACGGCCTGACGCTGTTCCAGGCGAACCGGGACGCGGGCTGGCAGGACGTGTTCCACCTGCACGTCCACCTGGTGCCCCGGGCGGCCGGGGACCATCTCCACCGCCCCTGGAAGGCCGACCCGGTGCCGCTGGAGCGGCTCGCCGCCACCCGCGCCCGCCTCTCGGCACCGCCACCCGAACACCCGGACCGGACCACGGTGTGACGGCTCCCCGACCACCCGGACCGGACCGCGGTGTGACGGCTCCCCGACCAGCTCGATCCCGTCGGGCCAGAACGTGAAAGGCCTTGTGTGCGCGCCGACCTCTCCATCCTCCGAGACCGTTCCTTCCTGCTGCTGTTCTCCGCCCGGTCCGTCTCCCTGCTGGGTGACGCCATCGCACCGGTGGCGCTCGCCTTCGCCGTCCTCGGAATGCCGGACGGCTCGGGTTCGACCCTCGGGATCGTCGCCGCCGCCCGGATCGCCGCCCAGGTCGCGTTCCTGCTCTACGGCGGCGTCCTGGCCGACCGGCTGCCGCGGCACCGGGTCATGGTCGGGGCGGACCTGACCGCGGGTCTCGCCCAGGGAGCGGTCGCGGTCCTGGTGCTGACCGGGACGGACTCCCTGGCGGGCCTGGTCGTCCTGTCGATGGTCAGCGGCGCCGCCAGCGCGCTGTTCACCCCGGCGTCCCGGAGCGTCACGGTGCGGCTCGTGCCCGCCGAGAAGATCCAGTCCGCCAACGCGCTGGTCCAGCTGTCGATGAACGCGGGCAGCATCGGCGGCGCGGCGCTCGCGGGCGTGCTGGTCGTCCTGCTCGGCGCCGGCTGGGCACTGGTGGTGGACGCGGCGACGTTCCTGGTGTCCGCGGTGCTCCTCGCCGGAGTCCGGCTGACCGGCACGGCGGACCAGCCGTCGCCCACGGAGGAAGGCATCTTCTCGCAACTCCGGCACGGGTGGCGGGAGTTCACCGAACGGACCTGGCTGTGGGCGGCGGTGGCACAACTCGCGCTGGTGAACGTGTGCATCGGCGCCGGCTTCATCGTGCTGGGACCGGTCGAGGCCGAGGCGCACCTCGGCGGCGCCTCCGGATGGGCCGCCGTCCTCACCGCGCAGGCGGTCGGCTTCGTGGCGGGCAGCCTGCTGGCCATCCGGCTGCGGCCCCGCCGGCCCCTGCGGGCCGCGGTGCTGTTCACCCTGGGGATCGTGCCGTCCCTGGTCGCGCTGGCCTGCGCCGCGCCGGTCGCCGTCACCGCCTGCGCGATGTTCGTCACCGGCCTGTGCATGAGCCTCAACGACGTCACCTTCCTCACGGCACTGCAGAAGCACGTGCCGGAGGAGTCGATGTCCCGGGTGATGTCCTACGACGCCTTCGGCTCGTTCGTCTTCCTCCCGCTCGGCCTGGCGGTCGCCGCCCCGATCGCGGACCGGGTCGGCAGCGGCGCCGTCTTCCTGGGCGCGGCCTGCCTGGTCGCCGCGACCGCGGGCGTCGTGCTGGCCGTCCCGGGGGTCCGCACCCTGCCGTCCGAGCCGCAGGCCGCGGCGGGGGCGGAGGCGGGGGCGGACCGTCCGCAACAGGCTTCGGCAGCAGTGCCGGCATCCGTCCGTACGACCAAGGAGGACCAATGACCGACGACACCCGGGAGCAGGGCACGCGCGGTTCCGTGGCGGCACCGGAAGCCGACGGGCCACCGCGCGTGCCGCTCCAGGAGACCTTCGCCCGGATCTACGCCAGCGGGGCCTGGACGCTGACCGAGGACAGCGGGGCCGACGACGACGAATCCCGCTCCGGCCTCGGGTCGAACCTGGCCCAGACGGCCGCGCTGCGTGCCGAACTGCCCTCCCTGCTCGCCGAGCTCGGCGTCCGGAGCCTGCTCGACGCGCCGTGCGGGGACTACTTCTGGATGTCCAGGGTCGACCTGGGCGTCGACCGCTACATCGGTGCCGACATCGTCCCCGCGGTGGTCGAGCGCAACCGGGCGCGCTTCGCCCGCGCCGACCGCGAGTTCCGGGTCCTCGACCTCACCCGCGACCCGCTGCCGGAGGTCGACCTGGTCTTCTCCCGCGACTGCCTGGTGCACCTCGGAGACGACGACGTCCACCGCGCGCTGGACAACATCCGACGCAGCGGCTCGACCTACCTGGCGACGACCACCTTCATCGGGCGGGCCGGGAACGAGGCCGCCACCGATGCGGGCGGCTGGCGTCCGCTCAACCTCCGGCGGGCCCCCTTCCTGCTGCCCGAGCCCTTCCGGGTGCTCGACGAGCAGTGCACCGAGGTCTACGTGACCGAGGAGGACGGCACGCGGGTCGAGCACCGCTTCGCCGACAAGTCGATCGGGGTGTGGCGGATCGCCGACCTCTAGACCCGCCGTCCCGGTCCACCCTTCCGACCCGTCTTCCCGGTCCGCCCCCGGACCGCCGCCCCCTCAGCCCCACAACGAAGGAGAACCCTTGCCCCAGGACCAGCCCTCGGCCCTGATCGTCGGCACGGACCCGTACGCGATGCGCGCCTGCCTCCGGAACGGCATCACGCCCTACGTGGTGCACGGCCCGCACCTGGCGGACTGGGGCTACCTGAAGCTCCCGGACGGGGCCGTGGGGATCTTCGCCGAGGACCCGACGAGCATCGAGAGCGTCCTCCTCGCCCTGCGCCGGACCGGCGCCGCCGAGCGGGAGTTCCGCTTCCTCCAGACCTCCGACGAGGAGGCCCTGGTCACCGTCGCGGCACTCGCCCGGGTCCTGGACCTCCCGACGGCCGTGGCCGCGGACATCGCCCCGAACTTCCGGGACAAGTGGCTGCAGAAGCGGGCCGTCGCGGCGGCCGGCCTGGACGTCGGCGCCTCGCAGGTCATCGAGGACATCCACCACCTGGATCCGTCCGCCCTCGCGGACTTCGACAAGGCGGTGCTCAAGCCCATCGCCGGGGCGGGCACCCGGAACACCTCGGTCGTCCGGGGTCTGTCCGAGCTGATCGACACCTGCGCCGAGTACCGGCGCCGGGGCGTTCCGCAACGCACCTTCGTCCTGGAGGAGTTCACGCCGGGCGAGGAGTGGATGGCGGACGGCGTGGTCTTCGACGGCGAACTCCGGTTCCTCAGCGTGGGCACCTACGCGGAGCCGTGCCTGACCGCCGTCGACGCCAACCGGGTGCTCCAGCTGGAACGCTTCGACCCGACCGAGGACGCGGACGCCTTCGCCCTGGCGCGGCCGGTCGTGACGGAGGCGCTGCGGGCCCTCGGCCTGCGGCGCGGGGTGTTCCACATGGAGCTGTTCCGCCGGCCCGACACCGGCGGGCTCGTGTTCGGCGAGTGCGCCGCCCGCACCGGCGGCGGGCTGATCTCCGAAGCGGTGGCGTTCAAGTTCGGCGTTGACCTGGGCGAAGCCGCCATCCGGTGCGCGGAGGGGATCGAGCCGGCGATCGAGCCGACCGTCCGTCCGGAGAGTGTCAGCACCCTCTTCCTCGCCAACCGGCCCGGCGTCCTGGTCGGCTATCCGTCACTGGAGCAGATCCGGGCCCTGCCCGGTGTCGAGCACGTGCGGCTGGACCTCCCGTACGGCTTCCGGACGGGGGACACGGTGCAGGACACCACCCAGGGGGTCGGGCAGGTCATGCTGAGCGGGCGCACCCGGGAGGAGGTGCGCAGCCGGCGCGAGTTCCTGACCCGGTGGTTCGACGAGCGCCTGGTGGTCGTGCCCGCCCACGCGACGTACCCGGAGCTGCGGAGCTGGCAGCGGGCCAACTGGCCGGAGACCGCCTCGGACTTCCGCACCTATGCGGAGCCCGAGCGGCAGCGCTGACCCGCTCGGCCCGGTTCGTCAGGCAGTGAGCCGGATCCTCCGCGGAGGATCCGGCTCACTGCCCCTGCGGCGGTCGCAACGGCCGCCCGCCCGGGGTGTCGCCTACGGGTGGGTGTTCTTGACCGTGGGCTGCGTCTTCTGGTTGTAGATCTCCTTGCCGTCCGCGTTGTAGGCGTGGACGTAGGGAGCCGGGGGGAAGGCGTTCGCGTCGGAGCCGGTGGAGATGGCAGCCGTGTAGGCGAACGCGCCGCCCGCCATGACGGCCGGGTACTCCGTCGCGTCGTCGCCGTAGCTGATGGTGACCTTGGCGACGTCGGCGGTGTAGTGCCCGGCGCCCAGCGAGAGGACCTGCCCGGCACCGGCCGGCGTGCTGAAGCTGTCGAAGAACTCGACCAGGTGACCGGTGCCCCACAGGCGGTCGTTGATGAACGTCGCGGGCGAGGACATGCTGGTGCCCTTGTCACCCTTCGACTCGCACTGCACGTACTGGCCGGCGGAGTCGACGGCGACGACCACGCCGTCGGTGTCCGACGAGGCGACGGGAGCGCGGACCCCGATCACCGCCTGGTACTGCGAAGCCTCGGAACCCAGGCAGGAGGCCAGGATCCCGGCGACGGTCCCGGCGTCGATCGGGGTCGTCGTCGCGCTGGTGACGGTGGAGGCCGCCGGGGTGGCAGTCGCTCCGGTCGCGGCCGAGCCGCCGCCGGAGGCCGGGGCGGCAGGCGCGGCAGGGGCGGCCGGCGCGGCGGCGGGCTTGCTCTGGGCCGTGGGGGTGCCGGTCGCGGCGGTGGCCATTCCCCCCGCGGTCGCGATGGCCGCGGCGGTGGCGGTGATGATCATGATCGGGCGGATACGCATGAATCCGTGTCCCTTCCTGCGGGCGTCCGGTTGATGCCCGCGCCCCTGTACACCTCCCGACGCCCGAGCGGTCGCACCCCGCGCGTGTGATCCAGGTCATAGGCCGTCGATGTAACCCTGGGACGGCGCTCGTGCGTACAGGGCGGGAGGCTCCACCCAGGACGCACGGCTGACCCGCCGTGGCCGAGGAGTGCTCCCTCGCGCACCGCCCGTGCCGCGAGCTGACGGACAGCCCCGGAGGAGAGGCCCTTGATGACGCCACAGGAGTTCGACGCGTTCTACGCGGCGTCCTTCTCCCGCCTCACCGGGCAGCTCTACGCGATAACCGGCAACTGGTCCGAAGCCCAGGACGTGGTCCAGGAGGCCTTCATCCGCGCCTGGGACCGCAGGCGCACCTTCGACCCCGGCAACGCCCCGGAGGCATGGATCCGGACCACGGCCCGGCGGCTGGCCCACTCCCGCTGGCGGCGCCTCGCCCGGGGCCTGCACCTGGCCGGACACCACCACCGCCACGAACCGTCCACCGTCGAGCCGCCCACCGAGGAGCACCTGATGCTGGTCACCGCGCTCCGCGACCTACCCGAAGCACAGCGGATCGCCCTGGTCCTGCACCACATGTGCGACCTCTCCATCGAGCAGGTCTCCGCCGAGACCGGCGCCGGCATCAGCACCGTCAAGAGCCGCCTCGCCCGCGGCCGGACCGCGCTCGCGGCCAGACTCTCCGACCGGACCCCGACCAGCGAGGAAGGAAAGCTCCGTGTCTGACCCCGTCCACGACAGCCTCGACGACCGGCTGCGGCTGCTCGGCACGCAGATGCCGGCACCGACCCTGCCCGCTGCGGAGATCCGCAGACGCGCCGACCGGCGCCGCCACCGTCGACACGCCCTCGGCGCGACCGCGGCCTGCGCCGCGGCGGCCCTGTGCCTGACCCTCCCGTCCGTGCTGAACCCGCCGGGGCCACAACACCCACCGGCACCACAGCAGGGGCCGGCCGCCACAGGCACCCCCTCCGTGCCGGCCTCCCCCCACCCCCCGGCGGCTTTCACCGTCACCAGCACGACGACGACCCCGATCGAGGCCGGGGCCGTCGCCGGGATCCTGGGCTCCTGCCTGGGCTCCGAGGCGTCGCAGTACCAGGCAGTGATCGCGGTCCGCGCTCCCGCCGCCTCCTCGGACACCGACGGCGTGGTCGTCGCCGTCGACTCCGCCGGCCAGTACGTGCAGTGCGAGTCGAAGGGCCGGACCGGGCACAGCATCTCCCTCCCCCCGACGTTCATCAACGACCGCCTGTGGGGCACCGGCCACCTGGTCGAGTTCTTCGACAGCTTCAGCGCCCCGACCGGTGCCGGGCAGGTCCTCTCGCTGGGCGCCGGGCACTACACCGCCGACGTCGCCAAGGTCACCATCAGCTACGGCGACGACCCGACGCAGTACCCGGCCGTCATGGCGGGCGGCGCGTTCGCCTACACGGCTGCCATCTCCACCGGCCCCGACGCGGGCCCCTTCCCCCCGACCCCCTACGTCCACGCCTACAACGCGGACGGCAAGGAGATCTACAACCAGAGGACGCAGCCCACGGCCAAGGACACCCACCCGTAGGCGGTGCCCCAGGACCTCAGCCGAGTCGCTTGAGCATCTTGACCGAGGTCGTCTCGTAGCCGAGCGACTCGTAGAGGCCGCGCGCGCCCGTGTTGAACCCGAAGACGCTGAGCCCGAGGGTACGGGCGCCCTGCGCCCGGGCGTACTCCTCGCCGAGGAGCATGGCCCTTCGCCCGAGGCCCAGCCCGCGCTTGTCGACGTCGATCGCGATGTCCCAGATCCACCAGGAGCCGGCGTCCTCGCTCGTGTCCGGTCCGATCCAGAGGTGGCCGACGGTGGCCCCGGCGGCATCGACCACGTCGAAGAGCGCGTGCCCGGGGCTCGGTGTACCGGAGGGGAAGTAGCGGGCCATGCTGTCGGCCGCGTGCCGGCCGGCCTCCTCGGGCGTCTGCCCCGCAGCGACGAGGTCCTTGGCGTACTCGGCCCGGCTGCGATCGAGCCAGGCGGGCAGGAGTCGGGCGTCCATGGGGCGGAGGGTCGTAGACATCGGGCCAGCCTGCCACACTGCCGGCGCCGGAGCACTCCCGTTCCCGTCCAGGCGTTGCGACGAACCGTCAGCAGCGCGAACCCCGCCCGATGTGGCAGCAGTTCGGGGGCGGCGACCGGACGGGGGGTCAGTGGCGGTTGCCGAGGGCGAAGAGCAGGATGACGAAGCCGGCGAACAGGTGGGTGCCCAGGATGTAGATCCCGGCGCGGATGAGCATGGCCTTGCGCCGCTTCTTCTCGTCACCGGTGGCGCTGCTCATGGTCGGTGCTCCTGGGGTCGGGTCGTGGGGCGGTCGTGGCGGGGCCTCGGGCGGATGTGCGGGCGCCGGGCGGTCATCGGTCCGTTCCCTTTCGTGCAGTGGCGTCCGCCAGGACTCCGGTGGTCCGCAGCTCGGTGCGGGCACGGGCGATGGCGTCGGAAGTCTGGGCGAAGACCCTCCCCTGCCGCTGGAGGGTGTCCAGGACACCGAGGGCGTCCAGGGTCCGCCGGTGGCCGTCCGGCACCCCCGCGGCCAGGACGAGGATGCCGCGCCGTTCCAGCGTGCCGATCGCGTCGCCCAGCGCCAGGGCGCCCGTGGAGTCGATCGCGGTGACGTGGGACAGGCGCAGGATGACGGCCTTGACGTCGGTGGTCTCGGCGAGTTGGAGCAGGAAGCGGTGTGCGGCCGCGAAGAACACCGGCCCGTCTATCCGGTAGGCGACGATGTGCTCGGCGAGCAGCGCCCGCTCCTCCTCGTGGTGGTCGGCCGGGGCCAGGCCGTCGTGCAGCGGCACCTGCTGGAGCCGCGCGGACCGCGCGACCTGGCGCAGGGCCAGGATCCCGGCGACGGCCAGGCCGACGACGACGGCCGTGACCAGGTCGAAGGCCAGGGTCGCGGCGGCGGTGAGCGCCAGAACGGCGGCCTCGCCGCGTCCGCTGCGGGCCAGCGCCCGCAGTGAGGCCACCTCGACCATCCGGACCGCGGTGGCGATCAGGACACCCGCGAGCGCGGCCAGCGGGATGCCCTCGACGAGCGGAGCCGCGGCGAAGACGACCACCGCGAGCACGGCGGCGTGCACCAGGGCGGCCAGCCGGGAGACGGCGCCGGAGCGGACGTTGACGGCGGTACGGGCGATCGCGCCGGTGGCGGCGACGCCACCGAACAGCGGGGCGACCAGGTTGGCCACTCCCTGGCCGAACAACTCCCGGTCGCTGTCGTGCCGTTCGGAAGCACTCATCGCGTCGGCGGCGGTCGCCGACATCAGCGACTCCAGCGCCGCCAGCGCGGCGACCGCGAGGGCGGCGGTGAGCAGGTGCGGCACCGCGCCGGGGTCGAGGAAGCCCAGCGACGGCAGCGGCAGACCGGCCGGGAGGTGGCCGATGGTCGCCACGTCCAGGTGGGCGAGGTCGGCCACCGCGGTCGCGGCGGCGACGGCGAGCAGCGAGAACGGGATGCCGGGGCGCAGCCGTGCGCCGACGAGCATCACCGCGGCGACGGCGAGCGCCACGGCGGGCGCGGCCGGGTGCGGGTGGCGGGCGAAGTCGGCGAGGGCCTGTCCGGCGACGGCCACGACGTTCTCGGCGTCGCCCTTGGTGACGCCGAGGGCGGCGGGCACCTGCTGGAGTCCGATCACGCCGGCGATGCCGAGGGTGAAGCCCTCGACGACCGGCGCGGGGACGTAGGCCATGAAACGGCCGGCCCCGCCGAGGGCGAGGGCGACCAGCAGCAGGCCGGCGATCAGGCCGACGGTGAGGACGCCGGAGGTGCCGTACCGGTGCACGATCGGCACCAGGACCACGGTCATGGCGCCGGTCGGTCCGCTGACCTGGAGGTTGGAGCCGCCGAACACCGCGGCCAGCGCCCCGGCGACCACCGCGGTGGCCAGCCCGGCCTCGGCCCCCGCGCCGGAGGCGACGCCGAAGCCCAGCGCGAGCGGCAGCGCGACGATCGCCACCGTCAGACCGGCCACCAGGTCCTTGCGCGGCGAGCGCCCCATGGCGGCGAGGGCCGCGCGGTTCGGCAGCACGGCCCGGACGCGCCCGGCGGCCCGGCCCGCGAGGGTGGTCCGCGTGGCGCTCACGCCGTCTGCTCCGCCGCCGCGTCCGGAAGCCCGGCCGAGCGCAGCTCGGCGAGCAGCGTCCCCTGGTCGGCGATCATCTCGGTGAGGATGCGGCGCGCGGCCCGCAGCAGCTCCGCGACGTCCGGCGTGCTCAGTGCGTAGACCACGGTGTTGCCCTCGCGGGTGGCCGTGACCAGGTTGCTGCGGCGCAGGACGGAGAGCTGCTGGGAGAGGCTGGACGGCTCGATCTCGATCGAGGCGAGCAGCTCGCGCACCGGACGCGGACCGTCCTGGAGCAGTTCCAGCACGCGGATGCGCGCCGGGTGGCCGAGCGTGCGGAAGAACTCCGCCTTCGCCTGGTAGAGCGGGACGGCCATGCTCAGTCCTCTTCCTGTTCCTCGGCGGTGTGCTCGATCTCGATGCCGTGCTGGGCGGCGATCCGCAGCAGCTGTGTGACGCGTCCGGCGTACGCCTGCGCGCTGTCCTCGTCACCTGCCGTCCGAGCCTCGGCCCGCTGCCGGCGGGCCTCGTCGAGCTGCTCGCGAAGCTCCTGGTCGAACACGTCGCTCATGCGCCCCTCCTCGCCGCCGGCGCTGCCGCGCGCGACCGCATCTCTGCCGAGTACAGGGCAGCATCATCTATGCACTTGAAGAATTCTTCAAGTTGCGACTTTTGCACATCGATCTCCACCCGGCCCGGGGACGCGGTGTTCGACAGCGGCCCCGGCCGCTCCACGCGCCGTCGGCGGCGGAGCGTGGAGCGGCCGGGGCCGGCGGACCGTGCTACGGGCGAGGGGTCAGGCGACGGCTCCGGCCGGGGCGGGCGCGCTCGCGCGGTGCGGGGTCGAAGTCGGGGCCGGGGGCAGCGGCTTGGTGCGTCCGGCCCGCACGCCGTTGCCGATGATGACGATCTCGGCGAGCTCGTGGACCGCGACGACGGCGGCGAGGCCGAGGACGCCGAGGAGGGCGAGCGGCATCAGACCGACGATGACCGCCAGGGACAGGCCGACGTTCTGGAGCATGATCCGCCGTGCGCGGCGGGCGTGGTCCAGGGCCTGGGGCAGGTGGCGCAGGTCCTCGCCCATGAGCGCGACGTCGGCGGTCTCGATGGCGACGTCGGTGCCCATCGCCCCCATGGCGATGCCGAGGTCGGCGGTGGCCAGGGCGGGGGCGTCGTTGACGCCGTCGCCGACCATCGCGGTCGGGCGGAGGGTGCGGAGCCCGCCGATGATGCGGGCCTTGTCCTCGGGGCGCAGGTCCGCGTGCACGGTGTCGATGCCGGCCTCGGCGGCGAGGGCCCGGGCGGTGCGTTCGTTGTCGCCGGTGAGCATCACCACGGTCAGGCCGCGGGCGCGGAGGCGGTCGACGACCTCGCGGGCCTCGGGGCGCAGTTCGTCGCGTACCGCGATCGCGCCGATCACCGTCGCGTCGTCCTCGACGAGGACGGCGGTGGCACCGGAGTCCTGCATCGCGGTGACGGCTTCGGCCAGCGGGCCGGGCTCGATCCAGCCGGGGCGCCCGAGCCGGACGGGGCGGCCGCCCAGGCGGCCGGTGAGGCCGGCGCCGGTGACCGCCTCGACGTCGGTGGCGGCGGGCACGCCGGGGGCGGCGGCCAGGACGGCCTCGGCCAGGGGGTGTTCGCTGCGGGCCTCCAGCGCGGCGGCCACGGCGAGGACGGTGTCGCGGCTGTGGCCGTCCAGAGTGACGACGCGGACGACGGCGGGCCGGTTGCGGGTGAGGGTGCCGGTCTTGTCGAGGGCGACGGCACGTACGGCGCCGAGGGCTTCGAGGGCGGCTCCGCCCTTGACCAGGACGCCGAGCCTGCCGGCCGCGCCGACGGCGGCGACCACGGTGACGGGTACGGAGATGGCGAGTGCGCACGGGGAGGCGGCGACCAGGACGACCAGGGCACGCTCGATCCAGGTGGCCGGATCGCCCAGCAGGGAGCCGACGAGGGCGATGAGGGCGGCGGCGACCATGATGCCGGGCACCAGGGGCTTGGCGATCCGGTCGGCGAGGCGCTGGCCGGCGCCCTTGCGGGCCTGCTCGGCCTCCACGATCCGGACGATCCGGGCCAGCGAGTTGTCCTCGGCCGTGCTGGTGACCTCGACCTCCAGCACGCCGGTGCCGTTGATCGCGCCCGCGTACACCTCGCTGCCCGGACCGGCCTCGATGGGGACGGACTCACCGGTGATGGCGGAGACGTCCAGGGCGGTGCGGCCGGCGCGGACGGTGCCGTCGGTGGCGATCCGTTCGCCGGGCCTGACCACCATCGTGTCGCCGATGCGCAGTTCGGCCGGAGCGACGGTCCGCTCGGTGCCGTCGCGCAGCACGGTCGCCCGTTCGGGCACCAGGTTCAGCAGGGCGCGCAGGCCGCGGCGAGTCCGGGCCAGGGACCAGGCCTCCAGGCCCTCGCTGACGGAGTAGAGGAAGGCCAGCATGGCGGCCTCGCCGACCTCGCCGAGGAGGACCCCGCCGACGGCGGCGATCGTCATCAGCGTGCCGACCCCGACCTTGCCCTTGGCCAGGCGGCGCAGCGTGGCGGGTACGAAGGTCCAGGCGCCGACGACGAGGGCGAGTGCGTTCAGCGCGGTCACCGCGATCTCGGACGCGCCGGACCAGTCGGTGATCAGTCCGGCCAGCAGCAGGACGCCGGCCACGGCGGCGGCCCGCAGCTCGCCGACCTCCCAGAGCTTCTCCGGTTCGCGCTCCTCCCCTCCCTCCACGGTCTTCCTGTCGTCGCCGCAGCCGCAGGCGTCGCTCATCGGCCGGCTCCGGTGCTGTCCGGGGCGGGCGCCGCCGGGGTGCCGTAGATCGGGCAGAGGTCGACGGCCTCGCCGGTCGCGGCGAGCAACTGCTCGGCCGAGGCCAGCAGGTCCAGCAGTTCCGGGCGGGCCAGGAAGTACAGGGAGGCCCGGCCCTGGGGGCGGGAGTCGACCAGGCCGCAGTCCCGCAGGCAGGCCAGGTGCGCCGAGACCGTGGACTGGGCCAGGCCCACGCAGCCGACCAGGTCCACGACCTTGGCCTCGCCCCGGGCCAGGCGCAGCAGGATCGCGAGGCGGGCCGGGTCGCCGAGCGAGCGGAACAGGGCCACCGCTGCCGAGGGCGCGCCGCACGAGGTGGTGGCCGAGGGCCCGGCCGCCGGGCTATTCATCGTCATGGAACGATGATAGCTGTCGATGCCGATGTCATCGCTCCAGACGGGCTATCGCGGCCCGGTTCGACCGCGACCGCATCCGGGAGAGGACGCCGGAGAGACGGGCCACCGCCGTCGCCACGGGCGGCCACGGCGGCCGGTTGGGGCGCGGGGACGCCGTCCACGCCCTCCCCCGGCACCGCACGACACGTCCTGCGCGAACCCGCCAGCCCCACCCCCCTCTCCCAGCCAGGCGTCCCCCGACAGCCGTCGCGCGCGGTCGGCGGTCCGACCATCACCCCACGTCAGCGCAGCACTTAGGCGACCCTCGGTCGACGGCCCGTCCGCCCGGCTCCGGGACCACTCGCGACCCACCAGAACACCACACCCCACGCCTCGCCGAAAACACGGAGGGAAATGACCGAGAACACGTGAGGCCAGACTTCGTTCGATTGACCGTCACAAAAGCGGTCTGGATACTGATCGAGCACGACGCAACCGAAACTCGTTGCGAAGCGGTCTCCGATTCGACATTTCATCCGACTGAGGAGAATCCATGATCTCGAAAGCCAAGAAGGTCGTGAGCTCGATGGCGATGGCCTTCGCCGCGGCCGCCACGCTCACCGTGGCCGTGCCGTCCGGCAACGCCTTCGCCATCGACCACGTCCAGTGCGACGGGAGCCGCAACGACTTCCTGAAGATCTGGTCGCACCTCGACGGCCGTGACAGCGTCGACTGCTACGCGAACGGGGGGTCGATCGGCTTCGGCGGGTGGTGGGTCGACCGGATCTCCACCGGGAACAACGACCTGGTCTACTCCGACGCCAACGGCGACTCGGTGCGGATCAACCGCTGGACCGACATCTCCTTCCCGAACCGCCCGCCGCGAGTCAACTCCATCCAGATCCTCTGACGAACCGGCAGAGCGAACCCCGAACAGAAATTCGCCCGACCGAATCACCGGGAATTCCCTCAGTGCTTCGATCGCCACCGAATTTTCTGTGACGTGAATTCGCTCCACCCCGGCTCACCGACGCTGGCCACCCCCTCCAGGGGCTGGCCAGCGCCGGCATGCTGCGCCACGGCTGCCCGTCCCCGCACCCATGGAGGCGAGCGCCGAGGTGACCAGCAGCCTGCTCTCGGGCGGCGTGGAGCAGGGGGACGACGAAAGGCGGTGGCCCCCGGAGCACGGGCTCCGGGGACCACCGCCGGTCAGGCTGTCGTGCTAGCCGCGACGACGGATGCGGCGTGTCGCGAGCGTCAGGCCGCCGCCCAGGAGCAGGAGGCTCCCGGCCAGCTCGGCGAGCCGGGTGTCGGTGCCGGTGCCGGTGTTCGGCAGGTGCCCGTGCGCCTCCGTCGTGGTCACCGTGGTGGTGGACGGCGGGGAGGTCACCGGCGGGCCGGACGGCGGAGTGCCTGTCGCGGTCGCGGTGTTGGTGACCTTCCCTCGGTCGATGTCCGCCTGGGTGACCGTGTAGCTCGCCGTGCAGGTCACCGACGCACCGGGGGCGAGCGAGGCCGCACCCGCCGGGCAGGTCACCACCGGCGGCGTCCCGGAGCCCGGGAACGCCGTCTCGTTCACCGTCACGTCCGTCAGCGTCACGTCCCCGGTGTTGGTCACCAGGAAGCTGTAGTCCACGACCTGCCCGACCGCCGAAACCGTCGTCGGGGACGCCGACTTCGCGATGGTGAGCGCCGGCTCAGGGGTGTTCGGGACGGTGGTCGAGGACGGCGGGGAGGTGACCGGCGGGCCGGACGGCGGAGTACCGGTCGCGGTCGCCGTGTTGGTGATGCTGCCCGCGTTGAGGTCCGCCTGCGTCACCGTGTACTCGGCCGTGCAGGTCACCGAGGCCCCGGGGGCGAGCGAGGCCGCAGCGGGCGGGCAGGAGACCACCGGCGGCGTACCGGCGCCCGAGAACGCCGTCTCGTTCACCGTCACGCCCGTCAGCGTCACGTTCCCGGTGTTCGTCACCAGGTACGCGTAGTGCAGCACCTGGCCCATCCCGGTCAGCGCCGTCGCGTCCACCGACTTGACGATGGTGAGCGCCGGTGCGGGCGTGACCGTGACGGTCACGGTGGACGGCGGGGAGGTGACCGGCGGGCCGGACGGCGGAGTACCCGTCGCCGTCGCCGTGTCGGTGATCTTGCCGCTCCGCAGGTCGCTCTGGGTGACCGTGTAGCTGGCCGTGCAGGTGACCGACGTGCCAGGAGCGAGCGAGGCCGCAGCGGGCGGGCAGCTCACCACGGGCGGCGTCCCGGAACCGGAGAACGCCGTCTCGTTCACCGTGACATTCGCCAGCGTCACGTTCCCGGTGTTCGTCACCAGGAAGCTGTAGTCCACGACCTGCCCGACCGCCGAAACCGTCGTCGGGGACGCCGACTTCACGATCGTGAGCGCCGGCTCAGGGGTGTTCGGGACGCTGGTCGAGGACGGCGGGGAGGTGACCGGCGGGCCGGACGGCGGAGTACCCGTCGCCGTCGCCGTGTTGGTGACCTTCCCTCGGTCGATGTCCGCCTGGGTGACCGTGTAGGCGGCCGTGCAGGTCACCGACGCCCCGGGGGCGAGCGAGGCCGCAGCGGGCGGGCAGCTCACCACGGGCGGCGTCCCGGAACCGGAGAACGCCGTCTCGTTCACGGTGACGTTCGTCAGCGTCACGTTCCCGGTGTTCGTCACCAGGTACATGTAGTGCAGCACCTGGCCCGCCGCCGTCAGATCCGTCGCGTCGACCGACTTGACGATGGTGAGGGCCGGGTTGGCGGTGGCCGTGACGGTCACGGTGGACGGCGGGGAGGTGACCGGCGGGCCGGACGGCGGCGTACCCGTCGCCGTCGCCGTGTTGGTGACCTTCCCTCGGTCGATGTCCGCCTGGGTGACCGTGTAGCTCGCCGTGCAGGTGACCGACGCACCGGGGGCGAGCGAGGCCGCACCCGGCGGACAGGCCGCCACGAGCGGCCCCCCGGAACCGGAGAACGCCGTCTCGTTCACCGTCACGTCCGTCAGCGTCACGTTCCCGGTGTTCGTCACCAGGAAGCTGTAGTCCACGACCTGACCGACCGCCGAAACCGTCGTCGGCGACGCCGACTTCACGATGGTGAGCGCGGGCGTCACCGGGACCGGGGTGTTCGTGAAGGTGCAGAGCACCATCGGGCTGTTCTTGTCCTCCACCGTCGCCGGGAACGGCAGGTTGAAGGTGGTCACCCCGCTGCCCGAGGTGATCGGGGCGTTGCCGTTGGCCGTGTCGACGCAGTCGTAGGTGGTGGTGTAGTCGGAGAGGCTTCCGGAGGCCGCCGTCTCGGTGAGGGTGTAGGTGGTGCCGGACAGCGCGATGACCGGGCCGGCCGGGGGCGACTGGACGCCCGTGCTGGTGCCGGTCGTGGTGGCGGTGTTGCCCTGGGTGACGCCACCGCCGGTGATCTCCAGCGTGAACTGGTCGTTGGACGTGGTCGACTCGGCGAAGCGGCCGACGATGTCCTTCTGCAGGGTCAGGGTCGGGTTGGTGGAGCAGGCGCCGAGGTCCACGGAGAGGAAGGCGTTGTTGGTGTACGGCGTCGGACCGGCCGTGACCGCGCCGGTGTTCGGGTTGAGTCGCTCCAGGTAGGTGGTGGTCCCCGAGGTGAACTCGATGTAGAGGTTGCCGACGTTGTCGAAGGCCGCCCCGTTGAAGGACCTGTCCGTCGGGTTGTCCAGGGTGCTCAGCGTCGTGCTGGTCAGCGGCACACCGGTGGCCGACCCCGTGGTGGGGATCGGTGCGGAGACCCGGCCGATGGCGGCGTCGGTGCCGACGGAGGAGAGGATGTAGAGGTTGCCGCCCGCGTCGAAGGTGATGTCGCCGTTGGGGCCGGAGGTGCCGGTGACCGGCAGGTCGAACGTGCCGATCACGCCGGGGATCGCGGTGTTGGTGGTGGTGTTGAACCCGTAGAGGGTGGCCACGCCGGGCGTGGTCGCGGTACCGGGCTCGAAGCTGGCGTAGTAGTAGATGCCGTTGACCGGGTTCACCGCGCCGGCGACGAAGGAGTCGCTGGTGGGACCGGCGGATCCGGTGTAGACGGTCCAGGCGCCGGTGGCCGCGTTGTAGCCGTACACGTTCACGGACCCGCTGACGGCCGGCGTCTGGTCGACCACGTAGGCGGCGGTGCCGCCGTCCGTGATGCCGAGGGCGTTCGTGAAGCCGGACCCGGCGGGGAGCGTGCTCACCGTCGTGGCGGTCACGTTGGCGCCGCCGACGGTGCCGGAGGCCAGGGCCAGCAGGGTGCCCGTACCGGCGCCCGAGGAGCCGCGCTGGACGGCGTAGATCGTGTTGCCGCTGCAGTCCAAGGGGGGGCCGGGTGCCCGGGGTGCGTGGCCGGCCGGGGCCGTGCCCGCCGGGGGGACGCTCTCGGCGGACGATGCGGCCGGTGCGGCCAGCGGGGACGCTGGGGCGCTCACGGCGGACGGCGACGGGGACGGGGCCTGCGAGGCGTTGCCCTGGACGGGGGCGGCCTTCGCCGACGCGGCGTCCGGGGCCTGCCACTCCAGCACCACAAGTCCGTCGCGTCCGTCACGTCCGTCGCGGTCGCCGGGCTTCACCGAGGCGGCGGGGTGAGCGGTACCGCCGAAGCCGGCCCCGGCGACGTACTGGCGCTCGGTCAGGTGCGACGCCAGGCCCGCCGGAACGTCGCCGCCCCCGGAGCCGACGGCCGCGCCGCCCGCGCTCGGGGAGGTACCGCCGTCGGCCGCCAGCAGGGTGCGGGCCGAGGCGTGCGGCTCGTCGGCCAGGACGCTGGAGGCGCCGCCGCCGAGGGCCGTACGGGCCGCCGGGGAGCTCGGGTCCTCGGAGTGCGCCCGCCCGCCCTGGCCGGGCACCACCGTCAGCCGCTGCCCCGGCGTCACGTCCAGCAGTGCGGTCGCGAAGGCGCCGGCGGCACCCGGTCGGCTCCGGTGGTCGGCCCCGGCCGTTCCCGCGGCGCTGTCCGCTTCGGCGGCCGCGCCCGCGCCCCAGGCCTTCGCCCGGACGGAGGTGACGCCGGGGGGAACGGTGAAGTCCTGGCCGCCGCCGGTGTGGGTGAAGGCGAGGCAGTCGGTGTAGCCCGGGTCGGGCGGGCAGGCCTGGGCGGCGTGCGCGGCGGGGGCGGCCATCAGCGGGACGAGCGACAGCGGTGCCAGCGTCAGCACCGCTGCCAGCGCTCCGGACCAGCCGCGCCGCTTCGCCGCGGCACGGTTCGACGGACGAGCCGGGACGGTACTGCCCCGCACCCCGAAGGCCGGGACCAGGCCCCGGCGACGTCTGACTTTGGGCATCGAGGACTCTCCAGGGTGTGCACAGGACTCTGGATGACGGAGTGAACACGCCATTGGGCGACGGGACGACTATGCCGTCTCCACCATCCGGGTCGGTCCGGCACGCTGGGGAGGTCATCCCGGCGGCCCACACGAACGGTCCGACCACCGCGCTCGACACCCGTCGCGCGCCCCCTGCACCGGGTTCGACCGACCGTGACGACCTCGACCCGGGCCAGTGCCAAGCCTGTTGACGCATCGTCATATGAACTAACCGCGTCGAGCGGAGTCGGCCCGCACCCGCGCCGGCGAGGGCGGTCCGGCCGGTGAGCGCCGCCGGACGCGGCGAGGCCGGTGCCGTCCGGGAGCGGCGACTCCCGGACGGCACCGGCCTCACGGTGCGGGAAGGGCTACCAACGGCGGCGCGGCGCCGGTGGGTTGAGCTTGGCGGCGAGCGCCGAGAGGAAGGTCGGGAGCTTGTCGACCATGGCCTTGGGGACCGGGGTGGTCTCGACGCTGCCGCTTCGCACGTCCTCGACGAGCAGCGTGTACGTGCCGTTCTCCTCGACGAGTTCGGCGGCGAAGAGCAGTGTCCTGGTGGAGGTTTCCATCGGGGTTCCTAGGCTTGGGTGTCGTTGAGCCAGGCGGTCCACGCCGCGGTGGCCCGCTGCTCGTCGGCGTCCTCGGCGAACAGGTGGTGGCCGAGCCAGATCGGCACGTTCCAGGTGCTGCCGTTGAAGAACCGGTAGAGCGCGTCCGGGCCGCGCAGGCCGACGAAGTCGGGGCTGAGCCAGTCCACGACCACCTCCTCCGGGCCGCCGTCCGTACCGGGGACGTCGAGTCGCAGGCGGTCGCCGACGGCCGCGTCGGCGGCTAGGCCCAGGCGCAGCCGCAGGGCGGCGAAGTCGGCCGGGTCGGCGGTGGGTTCGGGGCGCGGGGCCCTGACGTAGACGGCGGGGCGGCCGGCGAAGTGCCGCAGGTACTCGGCGAGGCCGTGCTGGTAGAAGTCGACGTGCTTCTCGGCCGCGTCCGACTTGGCGTCCCACATCCAGGCCTCGTCGACGACGCCCGTGTGCACCCAGTGGATGCCCATCCGCAGGTGGCTCGTTCCGCCGTCGGCGGGCTCGATGTGGTAGCTGAGCGTGTTGGAGAACCCGCCGTCCTGGGTCGCCCGGACGGCGAACCGCCGCGGCGGCTCCCACGCCACGACGGTGGAGTCGCCCCGGCTGGCCTTTCCGCCGACGCGCGGCTCGACCTCCATCGGGTACAGCCAGCCGAGGTTGCCGGCGCCGGTGGCGACCGCGTCCCAGACCTGTTCGGGCGTGGCGGGCAGGTCCTGTTCCCGGCGGACCTCGAACTCTCGGGCCATGGTCGGTACTCCTTCGTCGTCGTTCATGGTCAGTGGTCGTCGTTCGTGGTCAGTAGGTGACCGGGAGGGCGCTCAGCCGCCGTTGCAGCGGGTTGGGCCGCCAGTCCAGCGCCGCCTCGTCGGCCAGCCGCAGTTCGGGCAGCCGGCGCACCAGCGTGCCGATCGCCACCTCGGCCTGGAGCTTGGCCAGTGGGCCGCCGAGGCAGAAGTGCGGGCCGTGGCCTAAGGTCAGGTGCCGGTTGCCGGGGCGGGTGAGGTCGAGCCGGTCGGGGTCCTCGAAGCGGTCCGGGTCGCGGTTGGCCGCGGCGAGGAACAGGTACGCCAGGTCCCCCTCCCGCAGTGTCCGTCCGCCGATCTCCAGGTCCTCCGCGACGACCCGGACGATCGCCTGGGTCACCGTGTCGTAGCGGGCGAGCTCCTCGACGGCGCCGCGGATCAGCCCCGGATCCGCCCGCAGCCGGGCCAGTTGGTCCGGGTGGCGCAGCAGGGCCAGCACGCCGTTGTTGATCAGGTTGGCGGTGGTCTCGTCGCCGGCGGTGATCAGGACGAAGCAGGTGGACAGCAGTTCGGAGTCGGTGAGCCGCTCGTCCTGCGCCTGGGTGGCGACCAGGGCGCTGATCAGGTCGTCGCCCGGCGCGCGCCGGCGCTCCCGGATGAGCCCGGACAGGTACTCCTCGTACTGGTCGATCGCCGCCTCGGACTTGTCGATGTCCTCGGTGAGCCGGCCGAAGCGGCGGAACCAGCCCTTGACCCGCGGGCGGTCCTCCTCGGGGATGCCGAAGAGCTCGCAGACGACGGACATCGGCAGCGGGGCGGCGACGGCCTCGATCAGGTCCATGCTCGGCCCGGCCGCGACCGCCTCGTCGACGAGCCGGTCGACGATGCCCTGGACGCCGTCGCGCAGCGCTTCGACCCGGCGGGCGGTGAAGGCCCGGTTGGCCAGCTTGCGCAGCCGGCTGTGGTCCGGCGGGTCGGTGTTGGTCATCACCCGGCCGAGCCGGTCGGTGAGCCGGCTCAGGGCCTTCAGGTCGCCGCCGAGCGCGCTGTAGGCCCGGGTCATCCGGTCGCGGTCGTTGGACAGCCGCAGGTCGCCCAGGGCCGCCTCGATGTCGGCGTACCGGGTGAGGTACCAGATGCCCTGGTCGCTGCGGTGGACGGGGCTCTCGCGCCGCATGCGGGCGTAGAGGGGGTACGGGTCCCGCCGGGCCTCGGGGGTGAGCAGGTCCGCGGCGAAGTCGTGGGACGGGACGGGGTCGTGGGCCGGGGCGAGGCCCGCCGCGGGGCGGGCCTCGTCCGTGGTGTCGGTCGGGTTCACTACGGGCCGCGCTACTTCCGGGTGTCCATGGCGTCGGCGAGGCTCCTGGGCCGCATGTCGGTCCAGGACTTCTCGACGTACTCCAGGCAGGCGGCGTTGGTGTCGGGGCCGTGGACGACGGTCCAGCCCTCGGGGACGTCCGCGAACTGCGGCCAGAGCGAGTGCTGGTTCTCCTCGTTGACGAGCACGAGGAAGGTGCCGTCCTGGTCGTCGAAGGGGTTGGTCATGGGTCAGTCCTCCTGGTGGGAAAGGGTGGTGGTGCCGTCGGTGTCGCCGACGGCCTCGGTGATCCTGGCGGCCAGGACCGGTCCGATCTGGGCCAGCGAGCCGGCCTGGGTCATCCGGTCGTGCCGGGTGGTGATCTCGTGGGACTCGATCCGGCCGGTGACGTAGGGGCGCCAGGTCTCGGGCCCGGCGTTGTCCTCGGCGCGGTCGATCGTGGAGTTGAACAGCAGCAGGTCCCCGTCGAAGCCGCCGGGGACGAAGTCGACCGCCAGCTTCGAGTTGTTGATCATGATCTCGACGATCACCTCGACCTGCCGCTCGGTCAGGCCGGCCAGCGCGCTGCCCCGCCGGTTCAGCACCTCGGCGACCTCGGCGTAGGTGATCTCCCGGTCGCCCAGCTCGTCCGGGTCGACGTCGAGCACGCCGACGAGCACGTCCCGCACGGTGGGCACCGGAGCCACCTCGAACCGCACCTCCTTCACCGGGTAGGCGTCGAGGATCGCCAGCAGTGCGGTCCGTTCGCCGCGCGACTGCAGCTCGCAGGCGACCGCGTGGGCGATCAGCCCGCCGGCGGACCAGCCGAGCAGCAGGTACGGGCCCTCCGGCTGGATCTTCTGGATCTGGTCGGCGTAGTCCGCCGCCATCTCCTCGTAGGACGTCGGCAGGGGTTCGGGCCGGCCGAGGCCGCGCGCCTGGATGGCGTAGACCGGGTGCTGCGGGCCGAGGTGGTTCAGCAGTCCGCTGTACGACCAGCTGATGCCGCCGCCGGGGTGGACGCAGAACAGCGGCGTCCCGGTCCCGGTCGAGCGCAGCGGCAGCACCACGTCCAACGCGTCCTCGGGGTCGTCCATGAGCAGGCGCTCGGTGAGACCGGCCACGGTCGGCGCCTCGAACAGCATCCGCAGGCCCAACTCCAGGCCGAGGGTCTCGCGGACCCGGGAGGCCAGCCGGGCGGCCAGCAGCGAGTGCCCGCCCAGGTCGAAGAAGTTGTCGTCGATGCCCACCTGCTCCCGGCCGAGCACCTCGGCGACGAGGCCGCACAGCAGCTGCTCCTGCGGCGTCCGGGGGCCGCGCCCGGCGGTCGAGGACCCGTACTCGGGGGCGGGCAGGGCGGCCCGGTCGAGCTTGCCGTTGGCGGTCAGTGGCAGCGCGTCCACGGTGACGAACGCCGCCGGCACCATGTAGTCGGGCAGGTCGCGGCGCAGCCGGCCGGACAGCTCGCCCGCCTCGGGCGCCCCCTCCGGGGCGGGCACCAGGTAGGCGACCAGCCGCTTGTCCCCCGGCCGGTCCTCCCGGGCGACGACGGCCGCCTGGGCGACGCCCGGGCAGCCCGCCAGGACGGCCTCGATCTCGCCGGGCTCGATCCGCAGACCGCGCAGCTTGACCTGGTGGTCGGCGCGTCCGGCGAAGTCCAGCGTGCCGTCGGTCCGCCAGGACGCGAGGTCGCCGGTGCGGTACATCCGGCTGCCGGACGGCCCGTACGGGTCGGCGGTGAAGCGCTCCGCCGTCAGGCCGGCCCGTCCGAGGTAGCCGCGGGCCACGCCCGTCCCCGCGAGGTACAGCTCGCCGACC
Organism: Kitasatospora sp. NPDC001261; assembly: GCF_042896795.1. Classification (NCBI taxonomy): domain Bacteria; kingdom Bacillati; phylum Actinomycetota; class Actinomycetes; order Kitasatosporales; family Streptomycetaceae; genus Kitasatospora; species Kitasatospora sp. NPDC001261. The sequence continues at coordinate 84,701 of NZ_JBIAXP010000016.1, read as the reverse complement.
ATGCCGGTCGGCGCCGGGCGCAGCCGCTCGTCGAGCACGTAGGCGCGCATGTTCGCCATCGGCCGGCCGATCGGCACGGTCGCGGCGTGTTCGGGGAGGTCGTCCACCGGGTGCCGGGTGGCCAGGGTGGTGGCCTCGGTGGGCCCGTAGCCGTTGACCACCTCGATGCCGGGGCAGGCCTCCCGCACCCGGGCGACGGCGGCCGGGGAGACCACGTCGCCGCCGGTCCACACCTCGCGGACCCCGGCGAGCAGGCCCGGGCGCTCCTCGGCGACCAGGCGGAACAGTCCGGCCGTGAGCCACAGTCCGGTCACCCCGTGCGCGGTGATGGTGTGCTGGAGCAGGTCGAGGTCGAGCTGCTCCGGCGGCGCCACCACGACCCGGCCGCCGTTGAGCAGCGGCACCCACAGCTCGTAGGTGGAGAGGTCGAAGGCCGTCGGGGAGTGCATCAGCACCCGCGCGTGTCCGCCGCCCCGCCACTCGGGGGTGAGCGCGAGGCCCACCACGTCGCGGTGGGTGACGGCCACGCCCTTCGGCCGGCCGGTCGAGCCGGAGGTGTACATGATGTACGCCAACTGCTCTGGCACACAGGGGACTTCGACGTCGGACGGATCGGCGGCCGCGGACCGCTCCAGTGCGGTGAGCACCTCCCGGGTGAGCACCAGGGCGGCCCCGCTCTCCCGCAGGATCAGATCGACCCGGGAGGAGGGGAAGCGCGGGTCGAGCGGCACGTAGGCGCCGCCGGCCTTGATGATCGCCAGGATCGCCACGACCAGCTCCGCCGAGCGGTCCAGCATGACCGCGACCGGCGTCTCCCGCCGTACGCCCTGGCGGATCAGCGCCCGCGCCAGGCGGGCGGCCCGCTGGTCGAGCTGCGCGTAGGTCAGCTCGGTGCCGCCCGCGACGACCGCGACCGCCTCCGGGGTGGCCCGCACCTGGCGGGCGAACAGCTCCGGCACCGCGGCCCGGGGCAGCTCGGCCGCGACACCGGTGGACCCGGCGAGCAGTCGGCGGCGCTCCTCGGCGGGCATGATGTCGATCCGGCTGATCGGCCGGTCCGGGTCGGCGACCGCCGCGCGCAGCAGCCGGGCCAGACGCTCGAACAGCAGCTCCACGGTGGGCGCGTCGAACAGGTCGGTGGCGTACTCCACCGCGCCGACCAGGCCGTCGGGGGCGCCGTCCTCGCGGAACCGCTCGGCCAGGCTGAAGGTCAGGTCGACCCGGGAGGTGCCGGTCGGCGCCGCCAGGTGGCCGGTCTCCAGCCCCGGCAGCGCGAACTCGCCGACCGGCGCGTTCTGCAGGGCCAGCATGATCTGGAACAGCGGGTGGTGGGCCAGCGACCGCGCGGGGTTGACCACCTCGACCAGGTACTCGAACGGCACGTCCTGGTGGTCGTACGCGCCGAGCGCCTTCTGCCGGACCCGGCCGAGCAGTTCGGCGAAGGACGGGTCGCCGCCGGTGTCGGTGCGCAGCACCAGGGTGTTGACGAAGAACCCGACCAGCTCGTCCAGCGCCTGGTCGGTCCGGCCGGCGATCGGGCTGCCGACCGGGATGTCGGTGCCGGCGCCGAGCCGGGTGAGCAGGGCCGCGAGTCCGGCCTGGAGCACCATGAACATGCTGGCGCCGCGCGCGGCGGCCAGGTCCCGCAGGGCCTGGTGCAGTTCGGCGTCGAGCCGGACCGCGACCCCTTCGCCGCGCTGGGAGGCCACCGGCGGCCGCGGCCGGTCGGCGGGCAGCTGAAGTTGCTGCGGGACGCCGGCCAGCTCCTCCTTCCAGTAGGCCAGTTGCCGGGCGAACAGGCTGTCCGGGTCGGCGGCGTCGCCGAGCAGGTCGCGCTGCCAGGCGCTGTAGTCGGCGTACTGCACCGGCAGTGGGGACCACCGCGGGGCCTCGCCGCGGCAGCGGGCCGCGTAGGCCGCGGCGAGGTCACCGGAGAGCGGGCCCATCGACCAGCCGTCGGCGGCGATGTGGTGCACCACGACCAGCAGGGCGTGCCGGTCGGGGGCGAGGGCGTACAGCTCCGCCCGGACCGGCGGCTCCGCGGCCAGGTCGAAGCCGCACCCGGCCGTGTCCGCCAGGCGCCCGGCCAGGGCGCTCTCGTCGATCTCCATCACCGGCAGTGCGGGGCGCGCCTGCTCGGCACTCAGCACGACCTGGTACGGCACGCCGTCCGTCTCGCGGAACACCGTCCGCAGGCTCTCGTGCCGGGCGACCACGTCCGCGAGCGCGGCGTGCAGGGCCGGGCGGTCCAGCTCGCCGGTCAGGCTCAGCGCGAGCGGCATGTTGTAGGTGGCGCTCGGCCCGTCCATCCGGTGCAGGAACCAGAGACGGCGCTGGGCGAAGGAGAGCGGCACCCGGTCGGGGCGGGCCTGGGCGGTCAGTGCGGGCCGAGCCGCTCCGGAGCCGTCCAGGCGGGCGGCGAGCCCGGCCACGGTGGGCGTCTCGAACAGCGTCCGGACCTCCAGCTCCGCGCCGAGGGTCGCCCGGACCCGGGAGGCCAGGCGGGTCGCCAGCAGGGAGTGCCCGCCCAGGTCGAAGAAGCCGTCGTCGACGCCGACCGCGGGCAGGCCCAGCACCTCGGCGAACAGCTCGGCGAGGAGCTGCTCCTGCGGGGTGCGCGGCGCCCGTCCGACCGCGACCGGGCCGAGGTCGGGGGCGGGCAGAGCACGGCGGTCGAGCTTGCCGTTGGCCGTCAGGGGCAGCGCCTCCAGCGCCACGAACGCCGAGGGGACCAGGTAGTCGGGCAGCCGGTCCCGCAGCCAGTCGCGGAGTTCGCCCAGGAGGGCGCTGGTGCCCCGGTTGCCGGTCGGGCGGTTGGTCAGCGAGGACAGCTGCGCACCCGTGGCCCGGGCCGGCCGGTACGCCTCGACCGGGGAGCCGTGGAGCGCCCGGGGGTCGGTGAAGACGACGTCCACGGCGTCCGCCGCGGTGGCCGACCAGGTGACGGCCGTCGAGCGGCCGAACTCCGAGCCGAGGGCATGGAAGTCCTCCGGATCGGGCAGGTCGGCGTCCTCCGGGGCATGCAGGCGTTCCAGCAGCTCGGCGAGCGAGCCGTCGCCGTCCTGCACCGCCCGGGCCAGTGCGGCCTCCCGCGCCACCCGGCGGTTCGGCACCCCGGTGATCCGCAGCGCTCCGAGGGGCGACTGGGCGAGCAGCTCGCGCAGTTCGGCCGGTCCGCTGACCTGCCGGCCCCAGGCCAGTTCGAGGGACCGCTCCGGGGCCGCCGGGGTGACCGGCGGTTTGTGCAGCGTCACGTCGTAGCGGTAGCGGGTCAGCTCGTTGTGGTGGCGGCCGCGCTTGACCTCGACGACCGCCGTGCCGATGTCCGTACCGTGCTCCCGCAGGGCGGTGAAGAAGTCCGGGTCGACCAGCAGCTCCTTCTCCACCCGCAGGGCCTGCTCCACCGTGCGACGCACCGACGTGAGGTCCGCACCTTCGCCGACCCGGTGGAGCTGGACGGCGGTGGCCAGCGGACGGAGCAGCCGCAGGTTGCGGACGTCGCCGACGAAGAGCGCGCCGCCGGGGGCGAGCAGCCCCATCAGCTTCCCGATCACGTCGGCGAGGTAGTCGGCGGACGGGAAGTACTGCACCACCGAGTTGATCACGATGGTGTCGAACTCCCCGGCCGGGAGCCCGTCGGTGTCGTGCGCCGGGCGGGTCTGCAGGACGACCCGGCCGGCCAGCTCCTTCTGGTCGGCCACCTGGGCGGCCAGCGCGTCGATCGCGGTGGCGGAGAAGTCGGTCGCGAAGTACGTCTCGCAGTGCGGTGCGACCTGCGACAGGAGCAGACCGGTGCCGACGCCGACCTCCAGCACCCGGCGGGGGCGCAGGGCCAGGATGCGGGCCACCGTGGCGTCCCGCCACTCCCGCATCTGCTCGACGGGGATCGGGCTGGCGTCGTAACTGCTGTTCCAGCCCACGAAGTTCTGGCCGAAACCGGCGTCCTCGGGAACGATCGGCAGGGCGTCGTAGATGTCCTGCCACTCGCCCACGTGGTCCGCTTCCAGGGCGCTGTCGCGGGCCTCCTCCTGGCGGGGGACGACGTAGCCGATGAGCCGGTCGTCCTGGGCGAGGACGGCGGCCCGGGCGACGGCGGGGTGCTCGGCCAGCGCCGTCTCGACCTCGCCGGGCTCGACCCGGAAGCCGCGCACCTTCACCTGCTCGTCGGCGCGGCCGACGTATTCCAGCTGCTCGTCACCGAGCCAGCGGACCAGGTCGCCGGTGCGGTACATCCGGGCGCCCGGCTCGAACGGGCAGGCCACGAACCGGCCCGCCGTCAGCCCCGGGCGGTCCAGGTAGCCGCGCGCCAGGCCCGCACCCGCGACGTAGAGCTCACCGGGCACGCCGGGCGGCACCGGCCGCAGCCGGTCGTCCAGCACGTACACCCGCGCGTTGGCGATCGGCCGACCGATCGGCGGCACGCCCGACCCCGGGGACAGCGGGTCGCTCATCGTCGCGCAGACCGTGGTCTCGGTCGGGCCGTACGCGTTGATCATCCGCCGGCCCGGCGCCCAGCGCGCCACCAGTTCCGGAGGGCAGGCCTCCCCCGCCACGACCAGGGTCGACACGCTCACCGAACCCTCCGGCACGGCCGCCAGGACGGATGGGGGCACGGTCACATGGGTGACCGCGAGGCCCGGGTCGGCCAGCGCGGCGACCGGGTCCCCCGCCGGGGGCAGCACCAGGGCCGCGCCGCGCAGCAGGGCGGTGTAGATCTCCGACACCGACGCGTCGAAGCTCGGCGAGGCGAACTGCAGCACCCTGCTGCCGGGTTCGATCGCGAACCGCTCGATCTGGGCCGCGACCAGGCTCGCGACACCACCGTGGGGGACCACGACGCCCTTGGGGCGGCCGGTCGAGCCCGAGGTGTAGATCACGTACGCCGGATTCCGGACGTCGAGGGCGACCTCCGGGTCGGTCTCCGGCCCGTCGCCCCCGGCCACCACGGCGGGGTCGTCGACCAGCAGCGCCGGACGGGCGTCCGCCAGCATGAAGTCGATCCGCGCCCGCGGGTACGCCGGGTCCACCGGCAGGTACGCCGCTCCGGCCTTCAGCACACCGAGGACCGCCACCACCGACTCCACCGAGCGCGGCAGCGCCACCGCCACCAGCTGCTCCGGGCCCACCCCCTGGGAGATCAGCGCGTGAGCGAACCGATTGGCCCGGGCGTTCAATTGACGGTACGTCAACTCGACGTCGCCCCGGACGAGGGCGACCGCGTCCGGCGTCGCCGCCACCTGCGCCGCGAAGGCCTCCGGCACCGGAACAGCGGCCACCTCGCGGGCGGTCGCGTTGCCCCGCTCCAGCAGCCGGTGCCGCTCCTCGCCGTCGAGGAGGTCGACCGCGCCGATCGACCGGCCCGGGTCGGCGGTGACGGCCTCCAGCAGGAGCGTCCAGCGCCGTACCAGGGCCTCGACCGTCGAGCGGTCGAACAGGTCGGTGGCGTACTCCGCCGCGCCGACGATCCCGGCCGGGCTCCCGTCCGGACCGAACTGCTCGACGAGGCTCACCCCGAGGTCGAACTTGGCCGTTCCGGTGGCCACCGCGTAGGTGGCCACCTCCAGGCCCGGCAGCGAGAACCGGCCCATCGGGGCGTTCTGCACGGCCAGGATGGTCTGGAACAGCGGGTGGTGCGACAGCGACCGGGACGGGTTCAGCACCTCCACCAGGTGCTCGAAGGGCACGTCCTGGTGGGCGTACGCCGACAGCGCCGCCTCCCGCACCCGCTCGAGCAGTTCGGTGAAGCTCGGATCGCCGCTCGTGTCCGTCCGCAGCACCAGGGTGTTCACGAAGAACCCGACCAACTCGTCCAGTGCCTCGTCGGTCCGCCCCGCGATCGGCGAACCGATCGGGATGTCCGTGCCCGCGCCCAGCCGGGTGTACAGCGCCGCGAGCGCCGCCTGCAGCACCATGAACAGACTGGTCCCGGTGGTCCGCGCCAACTCGGTCAGCGCGGCGTGCAGTTCGGGGCTCAGCTCCAGGCCGACGTGGTCCCCGTGCCAGCCGGCGACGGCCGGCCGCGGCCGGTCGGCGGGCAGTTGGAGCAGCTCCGGCAGGTCGGACAGCTGGCGCTTCCAGTAGTCGAGCTGCTCGGCGAACCGGCTCTGCGGGTCGGCGGCGTCGCCGAGCAGGTCGCGCTGCCAGAGCGTGTAGTCGGCGTACTGCACCGGCAGGTCCGACCAACCGGGCGCGCGGCCCGTGCTCCGGGCGGCGTACGCCTCGGCGAGGTCGCGGGCCAGCGGGCCGGTGGACCAGCCGTCACCGGCGATGTGGTGCATCACCAGCAGCAGCACGTGCTTGTCCGGCGCGACCGCGAACAGCTCCGCCCGCAGCGGCGGCTCCGCCGCCAGGTCGAAGGGCCGCCGGGCGAACTCGGCGAGCCGGCCGTGCAGTTCGTCCTGCGGGACCTCGGTCAGCCCGGCCCGGGGCCGGGCCTCGGCCGGGTCCAGGACCCGCTGGCACGGGACGCCGGCCACCTCCGGGAACACCGTCCGCAGGCTCTCGTGCCGGGCCGCCACGTCGGCCAGCGCCTCGTCCAGCGCCGCCCGGTCGAGCGTCCCGGTCAGCTGGAGGGCCAGCGGGATGTGGTACGTCGCGGCCGCGCCGTCCATGCGGTGCAGGAACCAGAGCCGGCGCTGGGCGAAGGACAGCGGTACAGCCTGCGGCCGCTCCCGTACGGCCAGCGTCGGGCGGGCGCTGCCTGCCTCGGCCAGCGCCCCGGCCAGGCCCGCCACCGTGGACGTCTGGAACAGCGTGCGCAGCCCCAGCTCCACGCCGAGCACCGAGCGCACCCTGGCGGCCAGCCGGGTGGCGAGCAGGGAGTGCCCGCCGAGGTCGAAGAAGTCCTCGTCGACCCCGACCTGGGCCCGGCCCAGCACCTCGGCGAACAGCTCGCAGAGGATCTGCTCCTGCGGGGTGCGCGGCGCCCGGCCCGCCGCCGTGGGCACGGACTCGGGCGCGGGCAGCGCCGCCCGGTCCAGCTTCCCGTTCGGCGTCAGCGGCAGCGCCTCCAGCAGCACGAACGCGGACGGGACCAGGTAGTCCGGCAGGCGCTCGCGCAGGTGCGCCGCCAGCTCCGCCGGACGGGCGGAAACGCCGGGCCTCGGAACCACGTAGCCGACGAGGCGCTCGTCCCGGGCCAGGACCGCCGACTGCGCGACGACGGGGTGCCCGGCCAGGGCCGCCTCGATCTCGCCGAGTTCGATCCGGAAGCCGCGCACCTTCACCTGGTCGTCCGCCCGGCCGACGTACTCCAGCTCGCCGTCGGCGCGCCGAAGCACCAGGTCTCCGGTGCGGTACATCCGCTCCCCCGGCTCGAACGGGCAGGCCACGAAGCGCCCGGCCGTCAGGCCCGGCCGGTCCAGGTAACCCCGGGCCAGACCCGGACCGGCGACGTACAACTCCCCCTGCACACCCGGCGGCACCAGGCGCAGCCGGTCGTCCAGCACGTAGACCCGGAAGCCCGCGACCGCACGGCCGATCGGCGGCGCACCCGCTCCCGGCGCCAGCGGATCGCTCATCGTCGCGCAGACCGTGGTCTCGGTCGGGCCGTACGCGTTGATCATCCGACGGCCCGGCGCCCAGCGCGCCACCAGCTCCGGCGGGCACGCCTCCCCCGCCACCACCAGGGTGCCGGCCGTGACCTCGGCGCCGTCCACGGCCGCCAGGGCCGAGGGCGGCAGGGTCACATGGGTGACGCCGAGCCGGCGGTCCGTCAGCGACTCCAGCGGCGCGTCAGCCGAGGCCAGGACGAGGGCGGCGCCGCTGAGCAGGGCGCTGCAGACGTCCCAGAACGAGGCGTCGAAGCTGGGCGAGGCGAACTGCAGCACCCGGCTGCCCGGCCCGACGCCGAGGCGCTCGACCTGCGCCGCCGCGAGTCCCGACACGCCACCGTGGCTGACCACGACGCCCTTGGGGCGGCCGGTCGAGCCCGAGGTGTAGATCACGTACGCCGGGTGCCGGACGTCGAGAGCGACCTCCGGGTCGCTCTCCGGCCCGTCGCCCCCGACCACCATGGCGGGGTCGTCGACCACCAGCACCGGCCGGGCGTCCGCCAGCATGAAGTCGATCCGCGCCCGCGGGTACGCCGGATCCACCGGCAGGTACGCCGCTCCGGCCTTCAGCACGCCGAGGACCGCCACCACCGACTCCACCGAGCGCGGCAGCGCCACCGCCACCAGCTGCTCCGGGCCCACCCCCCGCGCGATCAGCGCGTGAGCGAACCGGTTCGCCCGGGCGTTCAGCTCCCGGTACGTCAGCTCGGCCTCGCCGCAGACCAGCGCGACCGCGTCCGGCTCTGCCGCCACCCGTGCCGCGAACAGCTCCGGCAGGCTCGCCCCGGCCGCCCCGCCGTCGACGGCGGGCAGCAGCTCGTGCCGCTCCTCGGCCGACAGCAGGTCGACCGAGCCGATCGGCTGCTCGGGCGCGGCGGCCACCGCGGCCAGCAGCCTGGTCCAGCGGGCGACCAGGGCCTCGACCGTCGAGCGGTCGAACAGGTCGGTGCTGTACTCCACCGCGCCGCTGAGCCCGGCCGGCGCACCGTCGGGCCCGTGCTCCTCCGCGAACCCGAAGGTCAGGTCGAGCCGCGCGGTCCCGGTGAGGACGTTCACCCCGGAGACCCGGACGCCCGGCAGTTCGAAGTCGCCGCCCGGCGCGTTCTGCACGACCAGCCCGGTCTGGTACAGCGGGTGGTGGGAGAGCGAGCGGGACGGGTTCAGCGCCTCCACCAGGTGCTCGAACGGCACGTCCTGGTGCGCGTACGCCGACAGCGCCGTCTCCCGGACCCGCCCGAGCAATTCGGTGAAGCTCGGGTCGCCGCTGGTGTCGGTGCGCAGCACCAGGGTGTTGATGAAGAACCCGACCAGCTCGTCGAGCGCCTCGTCGGTCCGGCCCGCGATCGGCGAGCCGATCGGGATGTCCGTGCCCGCGCCGAGCCGGGTGTACAGCGCCGCCAGCGCGGCCTGCAGCACCATGAACAGGGTCGCGCCCGAGCGTCGCGCCAACTCCACCAGTGCCGCGTGCAGTTCGGCGTCGAGCCGGACGTCCAGCAGGTCGCCGCCGTACGACATGGCGGCCGGGCGCGGCCGGTCCGCGGGCAGCGGGAGCTGCTCGGGCAGCCCGGCCAGCGCCTCCTTCCAGTAGGCGACCTGGCGTGCGAACAGGCTGTCGGCGTCGTGTTCGTCGCCGAGGATCTCGTGCTGCCACAGGGTGTAGTCGCCGTACGTGACCGGCAGCGGCGGCCAGGCCGGCGCCCCGCCGCCCTGGCGGGTGGTGTAGGCGGTGGCCAGGTCGCGGGCCAGCGGGCCCATGGACCAGCCGTCCCCGACGATGTGGTGCATCACCAGCAGCAGCACGTGCTCGTCCGGCGCGACCGCGAACAGCTCGGCCCGCAGCGGCACTTCCGAGGTCAGGTCGAAGCCGCGCACCGCGGCCTCGCGCAGCAGCGCGGGCACCTCCGCCTCGCCGGCCGCTCGGACGGTCAGCGGGACGGCGGCCTCGGTGCTGTCCAGCACGCGCTGGAACGGGATTCCGGCGGTCTGCGGGAACACCGTGCGCAGGGTCTCGTGCCGGGCCACCACGTCGGCGAGCGCGACGCTCAGCGCGGCCCGGTCGAGGCGGCCGGACAGCCGCAGGGCCAGCGGCATGTGGTACGTGGCGCTGGGCGCCCCGAACTGCTGGAGGAACCAGAGCCGGCGCTGGGCGAAGGAGAGCGGCAGCGGTTCCTCCCGGCGCGGCCTGGGCACCAGCGCCTGCCGTGCGGTGCCGGCGTCGTGCAGCCCGGCGGCCAGCCCGGCGGGTGTCGGGGTCCGGAACAGGCTGCGCAGCTCCAGCTCGACCCCGAGGGTCGCCCGGACCCGGGATACCAGCCGGGTGGCGAGCAGGGAGTGCCCGCCCAGCGCGAAGAAGTCCTCGTCGACCCCGACCCGGGCCAGGCCCAGCACCTCGGCGAACAGCTCGCACAGGATCTGCTCCTGCGGCGTGCGCGGCGCCCGGCCCGTCTCCCTGGCGGTGGCCTCGGGCGCGGGCAGCGCCGCCCGGTCCAGCTTTCCGTTCGGCGTCAGCGGCAGCGCGTCGAGCAGCATGAACGCGGAGGGCACCAGGTAGTCCGGCACCCGGCCGCGCAGGTACGCCGTCAGCGCCGCCGCGGTCGCCCCGCTCCCGGCCGACGGGACGACGTACGCGACGATCCGGTCCTCGCGGGCGAGCACCGCGACCTGGGCGACGCCCGGGTGGGCGGTCAGCTCGGCCTCGATCTCGCCCGGTTCGACCCGGAAGCCGCGCACCTTCACCTGGTGGTCGACCCGGCCGGCGAACTCCAGCTCCCCGTCGGCCCGCCAGCGCACCAGGTCGCCGGTGCGGTACATCCGGCTGCCCGCCGGACCGTACGGATCGGCGACGAAGCGTCCGGCGGTGAGCCCGGGCCGGTTCAGGTAGCCGCGGGCCAGGCCCGCCCCGGCCAGGTAGAGCTCGCCCAGCACCCCGGGGGCGACCGGGCGCAGGGCCGAATCCAGCACATAGACGCGGCAGTTGGCGACCGGACGGCCGATCGGCACCGGCAGCGGGCAGTCCGACGGGTCGGCCGGCAGCGGGTAAGCGGTGATCACATGGGTCTCGGCGGGGCCGTAGTGGTTGTGCAGCACCCGGCCGGGCCGACGGGACTGGAAGCGGCGCAGCGCACCGCTCAGGCGCATCGCCTCACCGGCCTGGGCGACCAGCCGCAGGTGCGGCAGCTCCAGCCCGGCCTCCTCGGCGGCCTCGGCGAGCGCCTCGACCACCAGGTTGGGCGCGAACAGCTCCTCGACCTCGTGCCGGTCCAGCCAGTGGGCGAACAGCTCGGCGCTGCGGCGCTGCTCCTCCGTCGGCACCACCAGGGTCTTGCCGTACAGCAGCGCGGAGAGCACCTCCTGCACCGAGACGTCGAAGCTGATCGCGGTGAACTGCGCGGTGCGCGTGCCGGGTTCGCCGCCGACGGCCTCGTGGTGCCACTCCAGCAGGTTCAGCAGCCCGGCGGCGGGCATCACCACGGCCTTGGGCCGGCCGGTGGAGCCCGAGGTGTAGATGACGTAGGCCGGGTGCCGTGCGTCCACGGTGACGACGGGGTCGGTCTCCGGGTGGTCCCCGTCCGGTGTGACGGCCGCGGGGTCGTCGAGCACGACGGTCGGCCGGGCGTCCTCCAGCATGTACGCGATGCGGGCGGCCGGGTAGTCCGGGTCGACCGGCAGGTACGCCGCGCCCGTCTTGAGGACCGCGAGGACGGCGACCACCAGCTCGGCCGAGCGCGGCAGCCGCAGGGCGACGGTCTGCTCCGGCCCGACGCCCCGCGCGATCAGCGCGTGCGCCAGCCGGTTGGCCCGGGCGTTCAGCTCGCCGTAGGTCAGCACGGTGGACTCGAACACCACGGCCGGGGCCTCCGGGGTCGCCCGGACCCGCGCCTCGAACAGCGCGGGCAGGCTCTCGACGGGCACCGGGCGGGCGGTGTCGTTACGCACGACCAGCAGCTCGTGCCGCTCCTCGGCGGTGAGGACGTCGATCCGGCTCAGCGGCCGGTCCGGCTGGGCGACCACCGCCGCCAGCAGCCGCAGCCACCGGGCGAGCAGCGTCTCCACCGTGGCGTGATCGAACAGGTCGGTGCTGTACTCGACCCGCCCGGCGATGCCCTCGGCCGGCCCGCCGGTGCCGCCGTGCTCCAGCAGGTGGAACCCGAGGTCGAACATCGCGGTGGGCGTGCGCACCAGGAGGATCTCGGAGTCCAGACCGTCCAGCGCGAACTCGGTACGGGGCACGTTCTGCAGCGCGAGCAGCACCTGGAACAGCGGCTGCCGGGCGAGCGACCGGGCCGGGTTGAGGGCCTCGACGACGTGCTCGAACGGCAGGTCCTGGTGGGCGTACGAGCCGAGCGCGCCCTCCCGGACCCGGCCGAGCAGCTCGGCGAAGGTCGGGTCGCCGCCGGTGTCGGTGCGCAGCACCAGGGTGTTGACGAAGAAGCCGACGAGGTCGTCCAGCGCCTGGTCGGTCCGGCCGGCGATCAGGCTGCCGACCGGGATGTCGGTGCCCGCGCCGAGCTTGTCCAGCAGCGAGGCCAGGGCGGCCTGCAGCACCATGTAGACGCTGGCGCCGTGCTCCCGGCCCAACCGGACCAGTCCGGCGTGCAGTTCGGCGTCCAGTTCGACGTCGAGGTGGCCGCCGGCGTAGGAGGGGGTCGCGGGGCGGTGGCGGTCGGCGGGGAGCCGGAGCTGCTCCGGCAGGCCGGCCAGTGTCCGCGTCCAGTAGTCCGCCTGGCGGGCGAACAGGCTGTCCGGGTCCGCCGCGTCGCCGAGCAGCCGGTTCTGCCACAGGGTGTAGTCGGCGTACTGCACGGGCAGCGGCGCCCACCGCGGCTCCTCGCCCCGGCGGCGGGCCGCGTACGCGGTGGCCAGGTCGGCCGCCAGCGGGCCCAGCGACCAGCCGTCACCGGCGATGTGGTGGATCACCAGGAGCAGCACGTGCTCCTCCGCCGGGAGCTCGAACACCTCGGCGCGCAGCGGCGGTTCGGCCGCGAGGTCGAATCCGCGCGCCGCTGCCGCCGCCAGCCGTTCCGGCAGGGCCGGTTCGTCGACCGGGGTGACCGACAGCGTCGGGCGTGCCGCTCCGGCGGGCAGCACCTGCTGGTGCGGAACCCCGTCCACGGCCGGGAAGACGGTGCGCAGGGTCTCGTGCCGGTCGCTGACGTCGCCCAGCGCCGCCTCCAGCGCCGCCAGGTCCAGCGGTCCCGAGAGCCGCCACGCGAGCGGCATGTTGTAGACGGAGTCGGCGCCCTCCAGCTGGCGCAGGAACCACAGCCTCCGCTGGGCGGACGACAGCGGCACCAGCGCGGGCCGCTCCGCCCGTTCCAGGGCGCGCCGGGCCCGGCCGGCCCCGCCGAGGCCGGCGGCCAGCCCGGCCACCGTCGGCGTCTCGAAGAGGGCGCGCAGCTCCAGTTCCACCCCGAGGGCGGCCCGCGCCCGGGCGACCAGCCGGGTGGCGAGCAGGGAGTGCCCGCCGAGGTCGAAGAAGTCGTCGTCGGCCCCGACCTCGGCCACGCCCAGCACCTCGGCGAACAGCTCGGCGAGGACCTGCTCCTGCGGGGTGCGCGGTGCGCGGCCGGTCGTCGGCGCGGTGTGGACGGGTGCGGGCAGCGCGCGCCGGTCCAGCTTGCCGGTGGCGGTCAGCGGCAGGCTCCCCAGGGGCACGAAGGCGGTCGGGACCATGTACTCCGGCAGTCGCTCGCGCAGGTGCGCCCGCAGCTCCTCCGGCCGGAGTTCCGCCCCGGTGACGGCCACCGGGTAGGCGACCAGTCGCGCGTCCCCGGCCCGGTCCTCCCGGACCGTCACGGCGACCTGGGCGACCTGCGGGTGTTCCGCCAACGCCGCCTCGACCTCGCCGAGTTCGATCCGGAAGCCGCGCACCTTGACCTGGTCGTCGGTCCGGCCGAGGAACTCCAGGTTCCGGTCGGCGCCCCAGCGGACCAGGTCGCCGGTGCGGTACATGCGCGTGCCGCTCGGACCGAACGGGTCCGCCACGAAGCGGCCGGCGGTGAGGCCCGGCCGGTTCAGGTAGCCGCGGGCCAGGCCCGCCCCGGCGAGGTACAGCTCGCCCGCCACGCCCGCGGGCACCGGGCGCAGCGTGCTGTCGAGGACGTACAGCCGGAGGCCCCCGAGCGGCCGGCCGATCACCGGGCGCGGACTCGATCCCAGCGGTGCGACGACGGCGTCCACCGTGCATTCGGACGGCCCGTAGTAGTTCAGGCAGGACACGCCCTCGACGGCCCGCAGCCGCTCCCACAGTCGGTCCGGAACGGCCTCCCCGCCCATCGAGACCACCGAGGGACGGCGCTCCGGGTCGTCCAGGAGTCCCCGGGCGACGAGCTCGTGCAGGTAGGACGGGGTGGCGTTGACGTAGTCCAGCCCGGCGCGCCTGACGTAGTCGACGAAGGCGTCCGGGTCGGACCAGGTCGCCTCGTCCAGGACGTGCAGTTCGTGGCCCGCGTACAGGCTGGACAGCTGGTCGCAGGAGGCGTCGAACGACACCGAGGTGGTCAGCCCGATGCGCAGCCGCTCCTTCGTCCCCCGGGGGAACAGCAGCGGACGCTGGCTGACGAAGAGGTTGAGCAGGCCGCCGTGGGTCGACAGCACGCCCTTGGGCCTGCCGGTGGAACCGGAGGTGTAGATCACGTAGGCCGGGTGCCCCGGGTCGATGGCGACCAGCGGGTCCGTCGCCGGGCAGTCGGCCACCAGGGCGGCCGTGGCCGGGTCGTCGAGCACCAGCCACCCGGCCGGACCGGCCTCCGGCAGCCCGTCCCGGGTCCGGCCGTCGGTCACCACCAGGACCGGGCCGGCGTCGTCCAGCATGTGCCCTATCCGCGCGGCCGGGTACTCGGGATCGACCGGGACGTAGGCCGCCCCGGTCCGCAGCACGGCGAGGATCGCCACGACCAGTTCGGCCGACCTCGGCAGGGCGACCGCCACCAGCCGCTCCGGCCCCGCGCCCCGGGCGATCAGGGCGTGCGCCAGCCGGTTCGCCCGCGCGTCCAGCTCCGCGTACGTCAGCGAGACGTCCCCGCTCACCAGCGCCACCTGGTCCGGCGTCGCCCGCACCTGCGCCCGGAACAGCTCCGGCACGCTCGCGGCCGGAAGCTCCACCTCCGGTCCGGTGCCCAGGGCCGCCAGGTCGCCGTGCTCCTCGGCGGAGAGCAGGCCGTACCGGCTGAGCCGCCGCCGCGGGTCGGCGACCACGGCGCGGAGCAGTCGCTCCAGGCGCCCGAACATGGTCTCGACGGTCGCCGGGTCGTAGAGGTCGCCGGCGTACTCGACGAGCCCGTCGATCCCCTCCGGGGAACCGTCCTGCGCCTGCCGCTCGGACAGGGTGAAGATCAGGTCGAGCTTGGCGGTGGTCGTCGTCAACGGCATGTCGTCGACGTGCAGCCCGGGCGGCGCGAAGTCGGCCCGGGGCGCGTTCTGCAGCACCAGCATGACCTGGAACAGCGGGTGGTGCGCCAGCGAGCGCACCGGGTTGAGGGCTTCGACCAGGTGCTCGAACGGCAGGTCCTGGTGGGCGTACCCGGCCAGCGAGGTGTCCCGGACCCGGTCCAGCAGTTCGGCGAAGGTCGGATCGCCCGAGGTGTCGGTGCGGAAGACCAGGGTGTTGACGAAGTAGCCGACCAGCTCGTCCAGCGCCTGGTCGGTCCGGCCGGCGACCGGGCTGCCGACCGGGATGTCGTCGCCCGCGCCGAGCTTGCTCAGCAGCGCCGCCAGGCCGGCCTGGAGGACCATGAAGAGACTGGTGCCGTGCTCGCGGGCGAGCGCGCGCAGCGCACGGTGCAGTTCGGCGTCCAGTCCGGCGTGCACGAAGCCGCCCCGGTGCGAGGCGGCCGCCGGGCGGGGCCGGTCGGCGGGCAGCTGGATCCGCTCCGGGAGGCCGGCCAACTGCCGTGTCCAGTAGGCCGCCTGGCGGGCGAACGGGCTGTCCGGGTCGGTGGAGTCGCCGAGCAGCTCGTGCTGCCACAGAGTGTAGTCGGCGTACTGGACCGGCAGGCCGTCCCACCGCGGTGCCCCGCCGCGGCAGCGCGCCGCGTAGGCGGCGGTCAGGTCCTGCGTGAGCGGGCCCAGCGACCAGCCGTCACCCGCGATGTGGTGGAGCACCAGCTGGAACACGTGCTCGTCCGGCGCCAGTTCGAACAGCTCGACCCGCAGCGGCGCGTCGGCCGCCAGGTCGAACGGCCGGTCCTTCGCCGCCGCCATCAGGGTGGACAGCCCGGCCTCCGTGGTCCGGCTCACGAGCAGCCGCGGGCGGGCCGCCACGACGTCCAGCACCCGCTGGTGCGGGACGCCGTCGACGGCCGGGAAGACGGTCCGCAGGCTCTCGTGCCGTCCGACCACGTCCGCCAGGGCGGCCTCCAGCGCCCGCCGGTCCAGCTCCCCGGACAGGCGCCAGGCCAGGGCGATGTGGTAGTTCGCGCCGGCGCCCTCCAGCTGGTGCAGGAACCAGAGCCGCCGCTGCGCGAAGGACAGCGGGACCGCCTCGGGGCGCTCGCGCCGCACCAGGGCGGTCTGCGCCGGTCCGGCCGCCACCAGGGCGGCGGCCAGGCCGGCCGGGGTCGGCGCCTCGAACAGGGTGCGCAGCGGCATCTCCACGCCGAGCGTCGCGCGGATCCGGGCGGCCAGGCGGGTGGCGAGCAGGGAGTGCCCGCCGAGGTCGAAGAAGCCGTCCTCGACGCCGGCCGACGCCACGCCCAGGACCTCGGCGAACAGCTCGCAGAGCACCTGCTCCTGCGGGGTGCGCGGGGCGCGGCCGGCCGACGCCGGGGCGAGGTCGGGGGCGGGCAGGGCCCGGTGGTCCAGCTTGCCGTTGGCGGTCAGCGGCAGCGCGTCCAGCTCGACGAACGCCGAGGGCACCATGTGCTCCGGCAGCCGCTCGGAGAGGTGCTCGCGCAACTCGGCCGGGCGCGGTTCGGCGCCCGGTGCCGGGACCAGGTAGGCGACCAGCCGGGTGTCGTCGGCGCGGTCCTGCCGGGCGAGGACGGCGACCTGGCCGACGCCGGGGTGCGCGGCCAGCGCCGCCTCGATCTCGCCGAGCTCGATCCGGAAGCCGCGCACCTTCACCTGCTGGTCGGCCCGGCCGACATAGCTCAGGCCGCCGTCGGCGGCCCGGCGCACCACGTCACCGCTGCGGTACATCCGCGATCCGGCCGGTCCGAACGGGTCCGCGACGAACCGTCCGGCGGTGAGGCCGGTCCGGTTCAGGTAGCCGCGCGCCAGGCCGGGGCCCGCGACGTACAGCTCGCCGGGCACGCCCGGGGCCACCGGCCGCAGGCCGTCGTCGAGCACGTACGTCCGCAGGTCCGGGAGGGCCGCGCCGATCCCGCCGGCGCCGGTGCCGGACCGGTCGAGCGCAGCGTACGTGACGTGCACGGTGGTCTCGGTGATGCCGTACATGTTGACCAGCCGCGGCGCGTCCTCCGGGTGCCGGTCGTACCAGCTCGCGAGCCGGGCATGCTCCAGCGCCTCGCCGCCGAACACGACGGTGCGCAGGGCGAGTTCACGCGGCTGATCGGCGTCCGCCTGCATCAGCTGGTAGAAGGCGGACGGCGTCTGGTTGAGCACCGTCACCCGCTCGCGGGCGAGGAGTTCCAGGAAGCGGCCGGGCGAGCGGCTGGTCTCGTGGTCCACGACCACCAGCCTGCCGCCGTGCAGCAACGGGCCCCACAGCTCCCAGACGGAGAAGTCGAAGGCGTAGGAGTGGAAGAGCGTCCAGACGTCGTCGGCGGTGAAGCCGAACAGCTCCTCCGTCGTCCGGAACAGGCGCACCACGTTGCGGTGCGGGACCACGACGCCCTTGGGGTTGCCGGTGGAGCCGGAGGTGTGGATGACGTAGGCGGCGTGGCCGGGGTCGACGGCGACCCCCGGGTCGGTGTCCGGCCGCCCGTCCAGGTCGGCGGAGTCCAGCAGCAGCCGGTCCAGGTGGTCCGCCCCCGGCAGCTCGCCGACGGCGCTCGTGGTGACGAGCAGCGCGGGCCGGGTGTCCTGGAGCAGGTAGGAGATCCGGCCCGCCGGATACGTCGGGTCCACCGGCACGTAGGCGCCGCCGGCCTTGAGCACCGCGAGGACGGCCACGACCAGCTCCGCCGAGCGCGGCAGGGCTAGGGCCACCAGTTGCTCCGGGCCCACGCCCCGCTCGATGAGCGCGTGCGCGAGCCGGTTGGCTCGGGCGTTCAACTCGCCGTAGGAGAAGGTTGCTTCACCGTCCGTGAGGGCGACGGCGGCCGGGTCGGTCCGGACCTGCCGCTCGAAGAGCGCGGTCAGACTGCCTTCCGGCGCGTCCTCCTCGGTACGGGCCGGGAGCAGCGCGCGGAGCTCGTCGGCGGACAGCACGTCCACCCGGCCGATCCGTCGGCCCGGGTCGGCGACGACGGCGCGCAGCAGCCGCAGCCACCGGTCGACGATGCCCGCCGCGGTGGCCTCGTCGAACAGGTCGGTGCTGTACTCCAGGACGCCCGAGAGGCCCTCGGGCTGCTCGGCCAGGATGAAGGTCAGGTCGCATTTGGCCGTCCCGGTGTGCACCAGGTCGGTCGTCACCCGCAGTCCGGGCAGGTCGACGGTGTCGAGCGGCGCGTTCTGCAGGGCGAGCATGGTCTGGAACAGCGGGTGGTGCGCCAGGGTCCGGGTCGGGTTCAGCGCCTCCACCAGGTGCTCGAACGGCACGTCCTGGTGGGCGTACGCGGCCAGCGCGTCGGAGCGCACCCGGCCCAGCAGCTCGGTGAAGGACGGGTCGCCGGACAGGTCGGTGCGCAGCACCAGGGTGTTGACGAAGAAGCCGACCAGGTCGTCCAGGGCCTCGTCGGTACGGCCGGCGATCGGGGTGCCGATCGGGACGTCGGTGCCGGCGCCGAGCTTGCCCAGCAGGGCGGCCAGCCCGGCCTGGAGCACCATGAACAGGCTGGCGCCGCCGTCGCGGGCGAGGTCGCGCAGGCCCTGGTGCAGCTCGGCGTCGATCCGCACCGGCAGGTGGGCGCCCCGGTAGGACATCACCGCCGGGCGGGGCCGGTCGAAGGGCAGCTCCACCTGCTCGGGCAGGTCCGCCAACCGCTCCCGCCAGTAGGCGAGCTGGCCGCTCAGCAGGCTGTCCGGGTCGGCGCCGTCACCGAGCAGCTCCCGCTGCCAGAGGGCGTAGTCGGCGTACTGGACGGGCAGCGGCGACCACTGCGGCTTCGCGCCCCCGGTACGGGCCGCGTAGGCGGTCCGCAGGTCCCGCAGGAGCGGCCCCGCCGACCAGCCGTCACCGGCGATGTGGTGCACCACCAGCAACAGCACGTGCTCCTCGGCGCCGAGCCGGAAGAGCTCGGCGCGCAGCGGCGGCTCCTCCGCGAGCTCGAAGCCGTACCGCGCCGCCTCTCCCAGCAGGTCCGGCAGCTCGCGCCCGCCGGCCTCGGTCACCCGCAGCCGCGGCCGGGCCTCGTCGGCCTCCAGGACCCGCTGGCACGGCACGCCGTCGACCACCGG
Source organism: Kitasatospora sp. NPDC001261 (assembly GCF_042896795.1). NCBI lineage: Bacteria > Bacillati > Actinomycetota > Actinomycetes > Kitasatosporales > Streptomycetaceae > Kitasatospora > Kitasatospora sp. NPDC001261. The sequence goes on along the minus strand of NZ_JBIAXP010000016.1, from coordinate 65,688 downwards.
GAAGACGGTGCGCAGGCTCTCGTGCCGCTCGACCAGGTCCGCCAGGGCGGCGTCCAGGGCCCGCTGGTCGAGGGTTCCGCCGAGCCGCAGCGCCAGCGGGATGTTGTACGTGGCGCTCGGGCCCTCCATGCGGTGCAGGAACCACAGCCGGCGTTGCGCGAAGGACAGCGGGACGGCCGCGGGCCGCTCGCGCCGCCCCAGCGCCGGGCGGGCCCGGCCCGCGACGTCCACCGCCGCGGCCAGTCCCGCCACCGTCGGCGCGTCGAACAGGTCGCGCAGCCCCAGCTCCACGCCCAGCACCGACCGGGCCCGGGCGACCAGCCGGGTGGCCAGCAGGGAGTGCCCGCCGAGGTCGAAGAAGTCGTCGTCGGCGCCGGCCTCCGGTACGCCGAGCACCTCGGCGAACAGCCCGGCGAGCAGCTGCTCGGTCGCGGTGCGCGGTGCGCGGCCCCGGTCGGCGGGCTGCCGGTCGGGCGCGGGGAGAGCCCGCCGGTCGAGCTTCCCGTTCGGCGTCAGGGGCAGGGCGTCCAGCAGCACGAAGGCCGAGGGCACCATGTGCTTGGGCAGCCGCTCCCGGAGGTGTTCGCGCAGGGCGGTGTCGGTGACCGTGGCGCCGGGCTCGGCGACGGCGTAGGCGACCAGCCGGGGCTCGTCCTCGGTGCGCACCACGGCGGCGGCCCCGGCGACCAGCGGGTGCTCGGCGAGGACGGCCTCGACCTCGCCGAGCTCCACCCGGAAGCCGCGGACCTTGACCTGGTCGTCGGTGCGCCCGAGGAACTCCAGCTGCCCCTCGGCGTTCCAGCGCACCAGGTCGCCGGTGCGGTACATGCGCGAGCCGGCCGGACCGTACGGATCGGCGACGAACCGCCCGGCGGTGAGGCCCGGCCGGTTCAGGTAGCCGCGGGCCAGGCCGGGCCCGGCGATGTACAGCTCGCCGGGCGTGCCGGCCGGCAGCGGCCGCAGGGCGCCGTCGAGCACGTGGAGCCGGACGTTGGTGGCGGGCCGGCCGATGACCGGGAGCGGGCTCGACCCCACGGAGGCGACCACCGGGTTGACGGTGCACTCGGACGGTCCGTAGAGGTTGAGGCAGGACACCCCGTCCGCCGCCCGCAGTTCCGCCCACAGCCGCTCCGGGACGGCCTCGCCACCGGCCGCGACCAGCGCCGGGCGCCGGTTCCCGTCGGCCAGGAGCCCGTGGGCGACCAGGACCTGGAGGTAGGACGGGGTGGCTTCGACGTAGTCCAGCCCGTGGCGCGCCGCGTAGCCGACGAAGGCGTCGGGGTCGGTCCAGGTCTCGTGGTCCAGGACGTGCAGCTCGTGGCCCGCGAACAGGGCGAGCAGCTGGTTCCACGAGGCGTCGAACGACACCGACGTCGTCAGGGCCACCCGCCGCCGCGGCCGGTCGCCCGTCACCGGCGGGAGGTGGACCTGCCGGAGGTCGGTGAGCAGGTTGAGCAGGCCGCCGTGGGTCGGCGCCACGCCCTTGGGCCGACCGGTGGAGCCGGAGGTGTGGATAACGTACGCCGGGTGGCCCGGGTCGACGGCCGCCATCGGGTCGGCCGACGACTGGCCGTTCACCAGGTCGGCCGTCGCCGGGTCGTCGAGGACCAGCCGGTCGACGGAGCCCTCCCCCGGCAGCCGCCCCGCGCTGAGGGTGTCGGTCACGACCAGGACCGGGCGGGCGTCGTCGAGCAGGTGGGCGATCCGGGCGGCCGGGTACTCGGGATCGACCGGGACGTAGGCCGCCCCGGTCTTCAGCACCGCGAGGATCGCCACGACCAGTTCGGCCGACCTCGGCAGCGCCACCGCCACTAACCGCTCCGGCCCGGCGCCCCGGGCGATCAGGGCGTGCGCCAGCCGGTTCGCCCGCGCGTCCAGCTCCCCGTACGTCAGCGACGCTTCCGGCCCCACCAGTGCGACGGCGTCCGGCGTCGCCCGCGCGCGCTTGCGGAACAGCTCCGGCAGGGTCTCGGCCGGGAGTTCCGCCATCGGCCCGGTGCCGAGGGCCGCCACCTCGCGGTGCTCCTCGGCGGTGAGCAGGTCGATCCGGGCCAGCGGCTCGTCCGGGTCGCAGTCCGCGACGGCGTCGAGCAGGGCGATCAGCCGCTGCTGGTGGGCGGCGAGGTCCTCGTCTCCGTACGCCTCGGGCGAGCCGTGCAGCCTGAGCAGCGGCGGGTTGCCGTCCCGGTAGTCGAACAGCCAGACGGCCAGGTCGCTGGTCGACCCCGACACGAAGTGGTGCACGGAGGCGGGGTGCCCGGCGAAGGTCGGCCGGGAGTTGAAGGCCATGATGTTGACGAACAGCGGGAACGCCGTCCCGATGCTGCCGGGGGCCCCGAGGTCCCGCAGCAGGTCCTCGCTGCGGTACCGCTCGTGCGCGACGGCCGCCTCGACCTCCCGCGCCGCCTGGGCGACGAGGTCGCCCCACGGCATGTCCGGTCGTACGGTCAGCCGCAGGGGCACCACGTTGGACATCGTGCCGGGCACCGCCGTCAGGTCGCGGTCGGCGGACCGCCGGGCCGTGACGGGGAGGGCGAGCACCACGTCCCGCGTTCCGGTCAGCCGGTGCGCGTAGAGCGCCGCCGCCGCGACCACCAGGCGGGACCAGCGGACGCCGGTCCTCGCCGCCGCGGCGCGCAGCGCGTCCGGGCGCCGCAGTTCCCGCTCCTCGGCCAGCCGCAGCGCGCGGTCCGGGTCGGTCGGGGCCGTGCGGGTCAGCCGGGTCGGTTCCGGCCGGTCGGCGAATCGTTCCGTCCAGTAGTCGCGGTCGGCGGTGAAGTCCGCCGACGCGCGGTAGGCGGCGTCGCTGTCGACCAGGTCCCGCAGCGGGCCGAACGGGGACGGCGGCACCGGGCCGCCGTCGGCCAGCGCCGAGTACACCTCGCCGACCCGCCCGCGGACCATCGAGCTGCTGATCGCGTCCAGCACCACGTGGTGGTAGTTCAGGTACCAGAGGTACTCGGTCGGCGACAGCCTGACCAGCGCGTGGCCGAACAGCGGGTCGCGCGCGAGGTCCAGCGGGCGCAGCAGGTCCCGCTCCATCCACTCCAGGGCCGCCGCACGGGGTTCGGGCTCCCCGCTGAGGTCCAGGTGGGCCGGTGCCCAGTCCCAGGTCTCGCGGAGGACCTGGCGCGGGCCCTCGCCGTCGTCGACGAAGGTCACGTGCAGGGCGTCGACCTCGTCGACCACCCGGCGCAGCGCCGTCTCGAACAGCCCGGCGTCGACCGGCCCGTGGATCTCCAGGCACTCGCCGACGCGGTAGCCGGGGATCGGTGTGCGGGAGCGTTGTTCGGCGAGCCAGATCTCGCGCTGGGCCCCGGTCAGGGGAAGGACGTCGCCGTCGCGACGGGACATGGGAAGACCTCCGGAAGAGTGTGGGCGGGCAGGCGCGCAGGACGCGCCGACTGCGGTGGCGTCACGCTGTCGGCGGGCGGAGCGGCCTGGTGGGTGGCATCACGCTGTCGGCAAGCGGAGCGGCCTGGTGGGTGGCGTCACGCTGTCGGCGAGCGGAGCGGCCTGGTGGGTGGCATCACGCTGTCGGCGAGCGGAGCGGCCTGGTGCGGTCAGGCGGCGAGTTCGCCGGCCTGGAGTTGCCAGAGGGATGCGTAGAGTCCGTGCCGGGCGATGAGTTCGTCGTGGGTGCCCTGTTCGGCCACGACGCCGCCCTTGTCCATGACGTAGATCCGGTCCGCGTGGCGGACGGTGGAGAGCCGGTGGGCGATCACGACCATCGTGCGGTCGGCCGCGAAGACCCGGAACGTACGCTGGATGGCGGCCTCGGTCTCGTTGTCGACGGCCGAGGTGGCCTCGTCGAGGACGACGACCGGCGAGTCCTTGAGGATCGCCCGGGCCAGGGCGATCCGCTGCCGCTGGCCGCCCGAGAGGGCGGCGCCGCGTTCACCGATCACCGTGTCGTAGCCGTCCGGCAGCGTCGCGATGAAGGTGTGGGCCTCGGCCATCGTGGCCGCCTCCACCAGGGCCTCGTCCGAGGCGCCGAAACTGCCGTAGCGGATGTTGTCGGCGATGGTGCCGTCGAAGAGGAAGGCGTCCTGGGCGACGAACCCGATCGCGTGGCGCAGGTCGCGCCGGCGCAGGTCGCGCACGTCCCGACCGTCGAGCAGCACGCTGCCGGACTCCGCGTCCTGGAAGCGCATCAGCAGCTTGGCGACGGTCGTCTTGCCGGAGCCGGTCGCGCCGACGAGGGCGGTGACCCGCCCGGCGGGGATGGTCAGCGAGAGGTCCTCCAGGACCGGCGGCCGTCCGGGGTAGGCGAAGGTCACGCCGTCGAGGACGATCTCGCCCTTCACCGTCGCGACGTCGAGCGCTTCCCCGGTGCCCTCGGTCTCGGCGGGCAGGGCCTCCAGCCGGTGGACCCGGTCGTAGGCGGCGAGTGTGCGCTGGTACTGGTCGACGATGCCGCCGAGCCGGTTCATCCGCAGCATCACCATCTGCGGCAGCCCGATCAGCGGGCTGAACACCTCGAACCGCAGGGTGCCGTCGAGCACCGACCGGCCGCCGAGCAGCAGGGTGCCGGCCATCGAACTCGTCGTGCAGACCCGGACGACCTCGGCGTGCCGGATCGTGCCCCGGTCGGTCTGCCGGTTGCTCTCCTGGGCTTCCCCGCTGAGCCGGTCGATGCGCTCGGCCTCGTAGTCCTCGGTGCAGAAGCTCTTGACGGTGGCGCCGGCCTCCAGGGTGTTCACCAGCTGGCTGTGCAGCCTGGCCCGGCGCTCGCCGGAGACGGCGTAGTCGGTCGCGGCCCTGTCCTGGTAGCGGAGCGACAGCCAGGCGATGACCGGGATCGGCAGGAACGCGATCCAGGCGATCTGCGGGGCCAGCAGCAGGAACGCCGGCACCAACAGGGCCAGGCTGGTGCCCAGTTGCAGCACGTCGTTGGCCGAGGTGGCGAAGAAGCTGCCCAGCTGCCGGACGTCGTCGGTGAGCACGCCGGCGATCCGGCTGGTCCGCTCGCCTTCCAGCTGCCCCAGTTCGAGGTGCTGCACATGGGCGTAGGTGCGGCCGCGCCAGTCGTGCTCGATGTCCTGGCCGAGCCCGCGCCACTGGAGGTTCGAGGCGTACGAGAGGCCTGCCACGGCGGCACAGGCGACGGTCACCAGCCCTGCCAGGCCCCAGAGTTGGGCGGTGGCGGTGGTCAGGCCGAAGCGGACCAGCGGCGCGGCCTCGCCCTTGATGAGGACCAGGGCGGTCCAGCCGAGGAAGGTGCCGAGCGCCATCTCCGAGACCTGGCAGGCGACCGAGAGCGCGGAGGCCCGGTAGAGGCGCCGGCGGTGCGGCCCGACGACCTCCCGCAGCGGGTGCCGGCCGCTGCCGGACCCGGACAGCTCCCTGGTCCGCTCGACCGCTCGACGCCATGCCGTCCGGACGACGGCGACCGTCGCGACGGCGACCCCGCCGAGTGCCACCAGCTGCCTGCTCAGCGCCGACCCGCGGATCAGCGCGAGGCCGGCCGCCGCCCCGCCGCCCACGGCGAGGACGGGGCGCAGGACGGGAGCGCGGTCCGGCCGCGTCCCCGGTCCGACGGCGGGCCGGGCCGCCGCCGGCGGGGCGGTCCTGACCGGACCCTCCGCGACCCGGGCGACCACCCGGCGCAGGATCCGGCCGACATCCGCGGCGGGCAGCAGCGGTTCGTGCCGGACGAGGACCCCACCGGTGATCGGGTTCACCTGCGCCTCGGTGATCCCGGGGACGCGACGCAGCGCCGCCGCGAGGACTTCGGCCGTCCTCGGCCGTCCGAGGACCAGCTTGACGTCCCAGCGCTGGCGGCCCGGAATGACCGAGCGCGGGCTCACGTCCGGATCCACGGAGCGGAATCCGGCCGCGGCACCCAGCAGAGATGGCATGTGTACGATCACCTGTTTGCAGAGGTCGCGAACGATCCGCCATCGGGCATGACGGAACACTGCGACGGAGCGGAATTCTGAACGGGCGGGCGATGCGGCCGGAAGGCCCTCGGCCGGCCACCGCGTGGACACGGCGCGCGAGTTCGGTCGTGGCGTGCGTCCAGGCGGTGGGTCAGGACATGACGATGAATCAGGAAATGACGGTGCGTCAGTTCACCTTGCCGGCACCGGCGGTCGCGCGGATCTTCGGCGCCCTCGCCTCGGCGTCGCCCGGGGCGGTCGCCCCGGCCTTCTCCTCGACCGGGGCCGCGTGCTCGGCGGCGCGGTGACCCTCACCGGAGGTGACCTGGGCCGCCACCACGTCGGCGGCCACCTCGGCCGCGAGGTCGTGGATGTTCTCGCCGGCCTCGTGGGCGGCCTTCTTCACCTCCATGACGATGCCGACGGAGGTCTTGACGACACCGCGCACCAGCGGCTTGAGGAGGCGCTTGGCCAGCGGCGCGACGACGAGACCGATCAGGAACGGCGGAACTACGGGCGGCATGGTGTTCCCATCTCTCTACGCAGACGGATGACAGGGGACCCGGGCGCTTCGGACTCCGGAGCGCGCACAGCAGGACGGACGGAGGTACCCGTCTCGCGGGATGACCGGTTCCCCTCGCGGATTTCCCGCGGAACCGAAACTCCTCGCCGATGGGGTCCACCGCCCGCTCCTCCGTCACCGTAGTCGAGTCGAGCTCACCAAAACCAAACGTTCCCAAGGGGATTCACTCGTGCGAGTGCAATCCGAACATAACCCAGAACGAACGCTTGTATGTACGCCAATCAATTGGTCAGATAATATTATTTATCGATCAGTCACAACTTTCAGTTCCCGCGCCACCCGCCGACGCAGGGCGGGGAACGGCAGCGCGCCACCTCCCAACACCGCCTCGTGGAAGGCCCGCACGTCGAACCCGGCACCCCGGCCGGCCTCCGCCTCCGCCCGCAGCCGGACGAACTCCAGGTAGCCCGCGCGATAGGAGAGCGCCTGCCCCGGCAGGTCCGTCGAGTACCGCAACAGGTCCGAGGCGATCTGGCCGTCCTCCTCGGTGGAGTTGGCGCGCATGAAGTCCCGCGCCCCCGCCAGGTCCATCGTCCCGAGGTTGAGCCCGGTGTCGACGACCAGCCGCTGCGCGGTGAACCGCTCCTGCGCGAGACGCCCGTACGCGTCCCACGGGTCCTCGTAGAGGCCCATCTCCCAGCCGAGCCCCGCCGCGTACTCGGCCCAGCCCTCGTTGAACGCGCCGAACTCCGCCGCCTCGCGGCGCAGTCGCGGCAGCGCGGCGTCCTCCGCCTGCCGGGCGAGGTGGAAGTGGTGCCCGGGCGCGAGCTCGTGGTAGATCAGGGAGGCCGAGCCGATCAGGGACCGCCGGTCCAGGTCCGAGCCGTTGTAGCGGTAGCGCCCGACCGCACTGGCCGCGGTCGGGGCCTCGTAGTACCCGAAGGTCATCCCCGGCTCCAGCGCCGGGTCCAGCCGGGCCAGCCCGTACGGCGCGGTCGGCAAGGTGGCGAACCACTGCGGCAGCCGCGGCTCCAGCCGGTCGAGGTGGCCGCGGAACCGGGCCTCGACCTCCTCGGGCGTCCGGGCGTACAACCGGGACTCGGTCCGCAGCCGCTCGTGGAACCCGGCCTCGGTGCCGTGGAAGCCGAGGGCCTCGCGCACCTCCCGCATCCGCTCGGCCAGTTCGCGGCACTGGTCACGGCCGAGCTCGTGCAGCCGCTCGGGCCCGGTGTCGCTCCCGGTGTGGGTCCGGACGAAGTCCCGGTAGGCCTCCTCGCCGCCCTCGTAGTGCGCCCACCCGACGTCCCGCGGCGCCCCTCCCGGGTACGCCGGGTCGTCGACGCACCCGAGCAGCCGGTCGAAGGCCGGCGCCAACTCGGCCTCCACCAGCCGCCGGACACCGTCCCGGAGGCGTCCGCGCCCGGCCGGCCCGAGCCCACCGAGCCGGTCGTCCGCCACCGTGACCCGGCGCCCGGCGGAGGACCGCAGGCCCTCGACCGTGGCCCGCACCCCGGCCAGGGCCGGCGCCGGCACCCGGAAGCCGCGCGCGGCCTGGCCGGCCACCTTGTCACCGATCGAGCCGACCATCCGCGCGAGGTCGTGCACCAGCGCCACGTACCGTTCACCGTCGGCTGGTTCGGCGAAGCGGAAGGCGCCCAGGACGGCATCGACGTACAGCGACAGCGGGAAGAGCCGGTACGGCGTGGCGGCGGGCGTCAGCCAGTACCACCGGTGGGCGCGCAACTCCTGTTCCGCCAGCGCCACGAGGACGGCCGCGGTGTCGGCATCGGCACCGGACAGCTCCGCGCCGTCCAGCGGCCGCATCCGCTCCAGCACACCGGCCGCGAACCGCTCCCGCTCCTCGGACTCGGCGAACGACGCCCCCGGCAGCGCCTCGACCGGGAGCCCCTGGCGGACCCGCAGCAACGGCTCCCGCTCCAGCAGGAACTCCCAGTAGCGGTCCGCCAGATGGCCCACCTCACGGCCCGGCTCGTTCGTCGTCATGTCGACACAGTGTGGCGACGACGGACCGCCAGGTCACCCGGCAGACGACGGACAGGCCCCGACACCCCTCGAACGAGTGAATATGAATCGCCCCGCCGACATCCCGCGCCCGGCGCACGCGCGGCTCCCGACAAGGCGGGAGAGCCGACCCCCTTCAATCGAACACGCCCTTCCCCTTGGTGAGTTGACTCGCCACCGCCAAGGCCCGGTGGCACCATGACGCCATGCTCCGTCGCCCCCTGCCGGCCGCCCTCGCGGCCGCCCTGACCGCTGCCGCCCTCGCGCTCAGCGGCTGCGGCAGCACTGCCACGTCCTCGACGAGCACCCCCCTGGTGGACCGCGGGACCGTCCGGATCGCGGCGGCCGGCGAGACCCCGAGCTTCGACCCGTACTCCACCTTCGGCGCCTCCCAGGCCCGCTACGCCTACGACTCCCTGGTGAACGTCGCCCCCGACGGCACCCTGGTCACCGGCCTGGCCACGTCCTGGCAGGCCACCGCCACCACCGCCGACTTCACCCTCCGCCCGGGCGTCACCTGCTCCGACGGCACACCCCTCACCGCCTCCGCCGTCGCCCGGTCCCTCAGCTACGCGGGCGACCCGGCCAACCAGCTCGCCGGCGCCCAGACCGTCCTGCCGAACGTCCCGTTCACCACCACCGCCGACGACACGACCGGCACGGTGTCGGCGACCACCACCGCCCCCTTCCCGTTCCTCACCCGCAGCATCGGCCTGCTGCCGATCGTCTGCCCGGCCGGCCTCGACCACCCCCGGTCGCTGGACCGCACCACCCAGGGCACCGGCCCCTACGTGCTCACCCGCTACGCCCCCGGCGGGCCCTACGAGTTCACCGTCCGCGACGGCTACACCTGGGGGCCCGCCGGGGCGACCACCGCGGAGCCCGGCCTCCCCGCGCACATCGTCATCGCCGTCGTCCCCCAGGCCTCCACCGCGGCGAACCTGCTGCTCACCGGGGGCGTCGACATCGCGAACGTGAACGGTCCCGACCGCGCCCGGCTCACCGGCCACGGCCTGGCCGTCACCGACGTGGCCACCGTGGTCGGGCTGACCTTCTTCAACCAGCGCCCCGGCCGGGCCCTCGCCGACCCGGCGCTGCGCCGCGCCCTGGTCTCCGCCCTCGACCGCCAGGGGCTCGCCAACGTCGCGGTCGGCGGCACCGGCCGCCCCGCCACCGACTTCGGCGCCGAGGGCGCCCTCTGCCACGCCGACCTCGCCGACGCCAACCTGCCCGCCCAGGACGGCGCCGAGGCCCTGCGCGCGGCCGGCTGGACCCGCTCCCCCGGCGGCCCGCTGACCAAGGACGGCCGGGCGCTGCGGCTCCGCCTGATCACCAGCCCCGACCTCGGCCCGACCCTCACCTCCGTCGCCGAGCTGATGGCCCGGCAGTGGACGGCGCTCGGCGCGCGGGTCGACCTGGTCAGCGAGAGCCTGCCCGCCCTCGTCAACGCCATGTACCAGAGCGCCGACTTCGACGTGGTGGTCGGCACCTCGCCGGGCTTCGCCCTGCCGGTCGGCTTCATCCCCTTCTTCTCCGGCCCCACCCCCGCCCAGGGCCTCAACTTCGCGGGCGTGCGCAACCCCGAGTACGACGCCCTGGTCGCCCAGGCCCTCCGGGAGACCGACACGGCGGGCTGCGGCACCTGGAACCGGGCCGCCGCCGCGCTCTTCCGCGCGGCCGACGCCCTGCCGATCGCCGACGGCCGCAGCGGCGTGTACGGCCACCGCACCACCTTCACCACCACCTTCGGCGGCCAGCTCGTCCCCACCAGCATCCGCCTCCACCAGTGACCGGGGCCACCATGTCCGTACCCCGACTGCTGCGGCACCCCTGGACCGTGTTCCTCGGCCGCCGCACCGTCCGGCTGCTCCTCTCCCTCGCGGTCGTCCTCACCGCCTCGTTCGCGATGATCCGCCTCGTCCCCGGCGACCCGGTCCGCGCCGCGCTCGGCGTCGACGCCGCCCCCGCCCTGGTCGCCGCCCGCAGGCACAGCCTCGGGCTCGACGCGCCGTTCCTGTCCCAGTACCGGCACTACCTCGGCGGCCTCCTGCACGGCGACCTCGGCACCTCGCTGACCACCGGGACACCGGTCGCGGAGCTGGTCCGCACCCGGCTGCCGGCCACCCTGGAGATCGCCGGGCTGGCCTTCCTGGCCACCCTCGCCGTCGCCCTGCCCGGCGGCCTGCTCGCCGCCGTCCGCACCCGCGACGGCCGCCGCCCGCGCACCGAGCTGGCGTTCACCGCCGTCACCGCCGGCCTGACCGGGGTCCCGGACTTCGTCCTGGCCGCCGGACTCACCGCGCTGCTGGCCGTCGGCCTCCAACTCCTCCCGGTGGCCGGTGCGGCGGGCGTCGAGTCCTTCGTCCTGCCCGTCCTCGCCCTCTCCCTCGCGCCCACCGCCGTCCTGCTGCGCATCGTCCGGGTGGAGGCGCTGAAGGTGCTGGACGAGGACTACCTGCGCACCGCCCGGAGCAAACGGCTGTCCCCCGCGCGGTACTACCTGCGGCACGCGGCACCGAACACGGCCACCGCCGCGCTCACCGTCGCCGGGAGCCTGCTGCCCGGCCTGATCGCCGGCACCGTGCTGGTCGAGAAGGTCTTCGCCTGGCCCGGCATCGGCTCGGCCATGGCGCAGTCCGTGGTCGCCCAGGACTACCCGGTGGTCCAGGCGATGGTGCTGGTGCTGGGCACCACCGTGCTGCTCGCCGGCCTCCTGGTCGACGTGCTGCTCGCCGTGCTCGACCCCCGCTCGGCGATCAGGGAGATGTGACCATGAGCCTTCCGTCCGGCCTCCGGCGCTCGCCCATGGCCTGGGTCACCGCCGTCATGCTGGCCTCGCTCGTCCTGCTCGCGCTGGTCGGACCGCTGGTCTGGGGCGCGGCGGCCGACCGCCCGGACCCCTCGGCGGTGCTCCAGGGGCCGTCCGCGGGGCACCCGTTCGGCACCGACAACCTCGGCCGGGACCTGCTCGCCCGGGTCCTGGCGGCCACCCGGCCCTCCCTGCTGCTCGCGCTGGCGGCCGTCCTGCTCGGCGCGAGCGCGGGGGTCCTGCTCGGGGCCGCCACCGCCGTGCTCGGCCGGCGCGCCCGCCGGCTGACCGCCGGACTGGTCAACCTCCTGCTCGCCTTCCCGGCGCTCCTGGTCGCGATGTTCCTCGCGGTCGTGTTCGGCGCGGGCGCCGCCGGGGCGGTGCTGGCCCTCGCGGCCGCGGGCGTCCCCGGCTTCGCCCGGCTCGCCCAGACCCTCGCCGCCGGGGTGGCGGGCACCGACCACCTGGCCGCGGCCCGGGTCCTCGGCCTGCGCCGCCTGCGGCTGCTGTGGCGGCACGTCCTGCCCAACATCGCCGAGCCGCTGCTCCTGGCCACCACCACGGCGGCGGGGACCTCCCTGGTCGCCCTCTCCGGGCTGAGCTTCCTCGGCCTGGGCGTCCAACCACCCGGCTACGACTGGGGACAGCTCCTCAACCAGGGGCTCGACCGCGTCTACGCCGAGCCGCTGCCCGCCCTCGCACCCGGTCTGGCCATCCTCTACGCGGCCCTGACCTTCCAACTGTTCGGCGAGGTCCTGGCCGGGAGCGTCGCCCGGCGCGGCCCGGCGCCGCGCACGCCCGTACCGACGCCCGCCGCGAGCGGCCCCGCCGAGGACGGCCTGGTGCTCCAGGTCGAGGACCTCCACGTCGAACTCCCCACCCCTGACGGCGTGATCCGGCCGGTGCGCGGCGTCAGCCTCGCCCTGCGGCCGGGCGAGACCGTCGGGCTCGTCGGCGAGTCGGGGTCCGGCAAGTCGCTCACCGCGCTCGCCGTCGCCGACCTGCTGCCGTACGGTGCCCGGGCGCCCCGGCGCACCCTGCGGCTGCTCGGGGCCGACCTCGCCGCCCTGCCCCCGAAGGAACGGGACCGGCACCTCGCGACGGGCCTGGCGGTGATCTTCCAGAACCCGGCCTCGGCGCTCAACCCGTCCCTGCGGATCGCCACCCAGCTCACCGAGACCGTCCGGGCCCACCGGGGCGCGAGCCGTGCCCGGGCCGCCGCGGAGGCCGCCGACGCGCTGCGCCGGGTCGCCCTCCCCCCGGCGCTGCTGCGCTCCCGCCCCCACCAGCTCTCCGGCGGCCAGCGCCAGCGCGTGATGATCGCCTCCGGGCTGATGGTGCGGCCCGGCCTGATCATCGCCGACGAGCCGACCACCGCGCTCGACGTCACCGTGCAGCGGCAGATCACCGGGCTGCTGTCCGAGATCCGGCGGGACACCGGCGCCGCGATCCTGTTCATCAGCCACGACGTCGCGCTCGTCGGGGAGTTCTGCGAACGCGTCCTGGTGATGTACGCGGGCACCATCGTCGAGGCCCTGCCCGCCGACCGCCTCGCCGACGGCGCCCGGCACCCCTACACCCGGGCCCTGGTCGCCTCGGTCCCGGAGCTCACCGCCGACCGCGACCGGCCGCTGCGGACCGTCGACGGCGCACCGCCCGACCCGCTGCTGCCCGCCCCGGGGTGCGCGTTCGAGCCCCGCTGCCCGCGCCGCCGGGACCACTGCGCCGAGCAGGCCCCGCCGCTGGAGGACCTCGACGCCGGCCACCGGGTCGCGTGCTGGTCCCCGGTACCGGTGGCGGCGGACCCGGAGGCGGTGGCCGCGTCATGACCGAACTCCAGGTGACCGGCCTCACCGTCCGCCACCCCGGCCCGCGCGGCCCGGTCACCGCCGTGGACGGCGTCTCGCTGGCGGTCCCGTCCGGTACGACGCTCGGGCTCGTGGGCGAGTCCGGCTCCGGCAAGTCGAGCCTGGCCCGCGCGATCGTCGGCCTCACCCCCGTGCACGCCGGCCGGGTCCTGCTCGACGGCCGGGAGGCCCGCACCCGCACCGTCCGCGACCGCCGCCGGCTCGGCCGCCTGGTCCAGGTCGTCCTCCAGGACCCGGACACCGCGCTCGACCCGCGGATGACGGTCCGCCAGACGCTCGTCGAAGCGGCCACCGTCTTCCGCCGACTCGACCGGCCCGCCCGCGCCGAGCGCGTCACCGAACTGCTCGGCCTCGTCGGCCTGGACCCGCGGCTCGCCGACCGGCTGCCACGCCGGCTCTCCGGCGGGCAGCGCCAACGGGTCGCCATCGCCCGCGCCCTGGCCGTCGAACCCGGCCTGCTGATCGCCGACGAGATCACCTCGTCGCTCGACGTCTCGGTGCAGGCCTCCGTGCTCAACACGATCCGGGAACTCCAGCGGCGGCTCGGGCTGTCCATGCTGTTCATCGGCCACAACCTGCCGGCGGTCTGCCACGTCTCCGACGCGGTGGCGGTCATGCGGCACGGCCGGATCGTCGAGACCGCCCCCACCGGAACCCTCCTGCGCGCCCCGAGGCACCCGTACACTCGGACGCTACTCGCCGCCGTGCCGAGCCTGCGCACGCCGCCGCCCGGGGAGGGGCCGCCATGACCGACGTTCGACCGGACGCCGTGGTCGTCGGAGCCGGGGTGATCGGCGCCGCCGTCGCCCTCGAACTCGCGCGCGCCGGGCGGCAGGTGGTCGTCGTGGACAAGGCGGGCGCCGTCGGCCACGGGTCCACCAGCGCCTCCAGCGCGATCATCCGCTTCAACTACTCCACCTTCGCGAGCGTCGCCACCGCCTGGGAGGCGCAGCACCTCTGGACGTCCTGGCCCGACCACCTGCGGCTCACCGGCCCCCGCCCGCTCGCCGCCTTCCACCGCACCGGCGCCGTGCTGCTCGACTCCCCCGAGGTCGACCCCTCCGAGACCGCCGCCCTGTTCGAGCGCGCCGGCGTCCCGTACGAGCGGTGGGACGCCCCGACGCTGCGCAAGCGCCTTCCCGGGATCGACCCCGGACGGTACTGGCCGCCGAAGCCGGTGGACGACGACGCCTTCTTCGCCGACCCGTCCGGCGAACTCGGCGCCCTGTTCACCCCGGACGCCGGGTACGTCGACGACCCCCAGCTCGCCGCCCTGAACCTCGCCGACGCCGCGATCGGGCTGGGCGCCCGACTCCTCCTCCACCACACCGTGGTGGCCGTCGACCGGCAAGCGGACCGGGTCACGGGCGTCCGCCTGGCCGACGGCTCGCGGATCGCCGCACCGGTCGTGGTCAACGCCGCCGGCCCGTGGTCGGGCGGCCTCAACCGGCTGGCGGGCGTCGGCGCCGACTTCACGATCGGTGTGCGTCCGCTGCGCGAGGAGGTCCACCAGGTCCCCGCACCGGACGTCCGGACCGCCGACCCCTTCCCCCTGGTCGCCGACCTCGACGTCGGCACCTACGTCCGCACGGCCCCCGGCGGGCAGCTCCTGGTCGGCGGGACCGAGCCGGACTGCGACCCGCACGAATGGATCGACGATCCGGACGAGGCCGATCCCCGCCCCACCGCCCGGCGCTTCCGCACCCAGGTGACCCGGGCAGCGCGCCGGTTCCCGGCGCTCCGGGTCCCCAACCGGCCCCTCGGCGCGGCGGGCGTGTACGACGTCGCCGACGACTGGACCCCGATCTACGACCGCACCGCCCTCGACGGCTACTACGTCGCGATGGGCACCAGCGGCAACCAGTTCAAGAACGCCCCGCTGGTGGGCCGCTACCTCGCCACCCTGATCGACCGCGTCGAGGCCGGGCACGACCACGACGGCGACCCGGTGCACTTCCGCTGCGACCACACCGGCACCGTGGTCGACCTGGGCGCCTTCTCCCGTCGCCGCCCGGTCCGGACGGACTCCGCGCGGACGGTCATGGGCTGATCACGGGCAGCTCGCGCACCAGGTCCCCGACCACGCCGACCACGAACTCGGGCGCCTCGTGCGGGAAGTCGTGACCCGTCCCCGCCGGTGTGTACACCAGCCTCGACGCCGTCGACGCCGCCAGGTAGCGGACCCTGCTGCGGAGGTAGAAGCGGCTGATCCGCTCGGCCTCGACCGCGTCCCGGGCACCGGCCAGCACCGCCTCGCCGCCGATCAGGTCCCGCGGTACCACCAGCACCAGCGGCAGGTCCCCGAGATCCCCGTCGTACACCACGGTGTCCCAGCCCACCTGTGCCAGCCCGGACGGCGACAGCTCGGCGAAGATCGACGCGGCGGCGCAGCACGGCCCGGTCCGGCCGCCGGGGCCCCGGTGCGCGCCGAACAGCTGCCGCACCGCCATCAGCAGGACGCCCCGGCGCAGCGCCGCGAGCTGCCCGTTGGGCGGCGCGAAGGCGATGACCTCCAGGGGGGTCGGGTCCAGCAGGACGAGCCCCGCCACCAGGTCCGGCCGGCGCCTGGCCACGTTCGCGACCAGCAGCCCGCCGAAGGAGTGGCCGACGAACACGAAGGGTGCCCGCTCCCCCGCCGCCTCCAGCGCCGCCGGAAGCTCCGCCGCCTCGGCGGCCGTCGTCCGGGGGAACGGCCCGACGTCGCTCCAGCCCGTCCCCGGGCGGTCGACCAGCACCGACCGGGCCTGGGCCGACAGCATCGTGTGCAGTTCCCGGAGGTCCTCGCCGGGGGCGTGCCCGCCGGGCATCCAGACCACCGTCGGCCCCGCCCCGGCCCGGCCCTCGGCGAGGACGTGCATCCGGTGACCGCCCACGTCCACCAACCGCCCCGGCGGCGGATGCGCCCGCGCCTCCCGGGCCACCAGCACCAGGTGCCGAACGGCCCCGGCCGCCAGCAGCACCCCGACAGCCAGCGCCAGGCCAGCGAGCGCCACCGACCAGGCCGCCCCCACCGCGAGGAGGCCACCGCCCGCTGCCGCCACCGCCAGCGCGACCGGCGCCCCGATCCAGTCCCGGCTCACCACCGCGAGCAGGGAGTTCGCCATTCGTCCGTCCCGTCGCATCGGCCCTCCGCGACAGCAGCGCGTCCGACAACTGCCCCCTGGCCTTCTCTTTCCCGCCCGCTCGTGCCCTCACCCTGATCAACTCCCCCACAGTCCGGCATTCCGGGCCCCGGACGCACCCGGGGCCGGGCCGGTCGGCTGCCGGCCGGGCACCACCGGACCGACCCGATCCGTCCGGCCCTCTGGTCCCGGCTCCGTGACCGGTCGAAGATGGCGGCATGGGTGTCGACGAAGCGGGTGCCGGGCTACTGGTGACGAACGTGCGCGTCTTCGACGGGACCGGAGCCGAGGCGGCGCCGGGGTACGTCCGGGTGGAGCGGGACAGGATCGCGGAGGTGGTGCTGGGCCGTCCCTTCCCGTCCGGTCCCCCGGGTGGCGCGACGGTGCTCGACGGCGGCGGCCGCACCCTCATCCCCGGGCTCACCGACGCCCACGTCCACCTGTTCGCGGCCGGCGGCACCATGGCCGAGCTCCAGCTCGCGCCGACCGGCACCGTCTACTACCAGGCCCTGGCCGCGGCCCGCTCCATGCTGATGCGCGGCTTCACCACGGTGCGGGACATGGCCGGCGACACCGAACCGCTGCGGCGGGTGCTGGACCGCGGGCTGTTCCCCGGCCCGCGGATCTACCCGAGCCAGGCGGCCGTCTCCCAGACCTCCGGCCACGGGGACTTCGGGACGGTCCACGACGCCCCCACCGCCCTGGGCGGGCCGCCGGCCCGGAGCGAGCAGCTCGGGTTCACCCGAGTGGCCGACGGGCCGGAACGGGTGCTCGCCGCGGTGCGCGAACAGCTCAGGAAGGGCGCCACCCAGATCAAGCTGATGGCCGGCGGCGGCGTCAGCTCCGAGTTCGACCCGCTGGACGTCCTGCAGTTCACCCCGGCCGAACTGGAGGCCGCCGTCGCCGCGGCCTCCGACTGGGGCACCTATGTGACTGTGCACGTCTACACCTCCGAAGGCGTCCGCCGCGCGGTACGGGCCGGGGTGCGCTGCGTCGAACACGGGCACCTCCTCGACGAGGACACCGTCCGCCACCTCGCGGAGCAGGGCGTCTGGCTCAGCACCCAGCCGTTCGAGGTCGACGACCACCACTACGCCTCCCCGGACAGCGCCCGCAAGAACCGCGAGGTCTGCGAAGGCGTCGCCCGCACCATCGGCTGGGCGGTGCGGCACGGCGTGCGGCTGGCCTTCGGCACCGACCTGGTCTTCGATCCCGGGAAGGCCCACCGGCAGAACGAGATGCTCGTCCGGCTCGGCGGCCACCTCGGCCCGGTCGAGGCCCTGCGGACGGCCACCTCCGGCAACGCCGAGCTGTTCCGCCTGTCCGGCCGCCGGGACCCCTACCGTGCCGCACCGCTCGGCGTCATCGCGCCGGGCGCCTGGGCCGACCTCCTGGTCGTCGACGGCGACCCGACCTCCGACCTGTCCGTGCTCGCCGACCCCGACCGCAACCTGCGACTGATCGTCAAGGACGGCGTCGTCCACAGGAACGAACTCGGCTGACCCCCTCGCTGTGGCCGGTCAGGCGTGCCGGAGACAGAGGGTTCCCCACTGGAATCCCGCACCGATCCCGGACAGCACATAGGTGTCCCCCGGGAGCAGGGCGCCTTCGGCCATCGTGGCGTGGAGCGCGGTGAACAGCCCGGCCGACCCGGTGTTGCCCAGCCGCTCGACCGTGACGGGGACGCGCTCGCGGGGAACGCCCAGGGCGGTCATGGTCTCGTGGAGGATGTTCAGGTTGGCCTGGTGCAGGAAGAAGTACCGGATCCGGTCGACCGGCACCCCGGCCCGGTGCGCGGCGCTCGCGATGCTCTCGGGCAGGCGGGCGGTGGCGGTGTTCCAGACGGCACGGCCGTCCATCCGCAGGTAGTGCTCCCCGGCGGCGACGGTGGCCGCCGTGGTGGGCAGCCGGGATCCCCCGGCGGGGATCTGGACGCCGTAGGAGAGCTGGGAGCCCAGGTCGTAGGAGAGCAGGCCCGCTCCGGCCTCGTCGGTGCGGGTGAGCACCACGGCCGCCGCGGCGTCTCCGAAGAACACCCCGGCGGTGCGGTCGGTCGGATCGGTGATCCTGGAGGCGCAGTCGGCCGCGAGCAGCAGAACGGTGCTGATGGACGGGTTCTGCAGGAGGTGGGCGGCGATCAGCACGGCCTGGACGCCGGACGCACAGGCCGCCTGGGTGACGTCCAGCGACAGGGCGCGGTGGGCGCCGAGGGCGTCCTTGACCATCAACGCGGTCGACAGGAGCGGCTGGTCCCCGGTGTAGGAAGCGACGACGACCGCGTCCAGCTGGGCAGGCCCGACCCCGGCGGCCTCCAGGGCCGGGTGGGCCGCGGCGACACACATGTCGGAGGTCGCCAGGTCCGGGGCCAGCCGCCGGCGCTCACGGATCCCGGTGCGGCTGGTGATCCACTCGTCACTGGTGTCCAGGGTGCGGGTGAGCTCCTCGTTGGTGACAACGGTCGGCGGCAGGTGCACCCCCGTCCCGGCGACGGCGAACGGCACCGGCAGGCCGGCGCCGGTCTGGTGGTGCAGCGTCTGCTCCACGGTGACGGTCACAGCAGGGTGCTCCGCCCGGATTCGATCGGTCCGCCGCGAGAGGCTCCCATGGTTCTTTTCCTTCCCCTGCCGGTCCGTCATTTTTCAGTACCGTCGCATCGTTCCATGAAACATCGGGGCCAGATGTCTCGTGGTAATCCGTAAGCGTGACGAAGCCGCCGACGAATTGACATCCAGCCGCCGTGATGTGCTATCGACCGGATTCCTGAAATGGATCCGCGCAGGAAAGATGAATACGCCGCTCTCACAATTGACCGTCCACTCCGAAAAGTCGTACGAAAAGAGCGCGGATGACCGATCCAACGGTGTACCAGGGGTCGCCGATGGCGAGGGCGTCGAACTGCGGGGCTCGACGGCGGCCCGGGCATCATCGCCGCCGGTGGCTGCGGCGAGTCGCGAATCTCGATGGCGTTGCGGCGCTGGTGCTGCCAGGGTGTCCCTGTGCTGAAGAAGTTACTCTTCATGACCCTAGCCGGACATGGACACATCAATCCAATGGTGCCGTTGGTCGAGGAACTCGTACGGCGCGGGCACCAGGTGGACTACGCCACCGGAGCAGGCCACGCCGCCACGGTCACCAGTGCCGGCGCACGCTGGTTGGAACTGCCGCCGCTGGAGCCGTTCACACCACCATCGAAGATCGGCCCAGAGGCCGTGGCCGGCTGGTTACGCCACTACTTCGCGGCAATGCGCGCGACCTACCCGGTGTTGCAGAAGTACTGTGCCTCGGAGCCTGTGGACGCAATCTGTTACGACACGACGAACTGGCCTGCCCGGACCATCGCCAGGAGGCTGGGGATCCCCGCCGTGCAGTGCTTCCCTCACCTCGCCTCGAACGAGGCGTATTCACTGGACCGGCAGTTGACCGCAGGGCTCGACACCGGCGATCCGGCGATGGCCTTGCTCGCCGCTGACTGTGAGGCCTTCTCCACCGAGTACGGCGTCCCGCTCGGTGTCGCCGACACCATGACGATGGCGGACGGGCTCAACCTCGTGTTCGTCCCGCGAGAGTTCCAGCCGGCCGCTGACAGCTTCGACGAACGTTTTCACTTCGTCGGCCCCTCGATGGGCAGTCGCGAGCAGACCGAGCACTGGTCGCCGCCCGACCCCGACGCGCCACTGCTGTATGTCTCACTGGGCACCGTCTTCAACGGTCGCCCGGAGTTCTACCGCGCCTGCATCGACGCCATCGCCGACGGGCCCTGGCAGCTGGCGATGACCGTGGGCGATACGGATGCCGCCGTACTCGGCGCCATCCCGAGCCGGGTGGACGTCCGGTCGCGGTTCCCGCAACTGGCGGTACTCCGCCATGCCACCGCCTTCGTATCGCACGCCGGAATGAACTCCGTTATGGAGGCGCTGCATTACGAGGTCGGCCTCGTCGCCGTCCCGCGGACACCCGAGCAGGCTGCCAACGCCGGGCGCCTGGGGGAACTCGGGCTCGGCGAATGCCTGGACGCCGACATGGTGAGCGCCGAGGCACTGCGGGCGGCGATCGACAGGGTCGCCTCAGACCCGGCAGTACGCGTCAGCCTTGCGGGAATGCGCCAAGCCATCCTGCGAAGCGGTGGAGTCACACGCGGCGCCGATGTGATCGAGCAGTACCTCCGTCAGCACTCCGTGTGACTCTGCGCTCCTGCGTCGCCCTCACCGGAAGCGGGTGCGGCCACCACGTGATCGTCAAGAGCTGTGTGGACCGGTCGTCGCCGTCTCCGTCGACGGCGACCGCCTGGACTCCGGGACACCGGTGTTCACGAGGACGGCTGTCCCGGAGCATCGGTGCCGTCCGGCTCGTCACCAGGTGGCGGGCAGGTGCAGGGGGCTGCGGGTGGAGGTGCCCAGCCGCCATTCGATCCCGGTGGTCGGCAGGGTGAGGCGCAGGCCGGGCAGGCGGGCGGCGAGACGGTGGAGGGCGATCCGCATCTGGAGGCGGGCCAGCCACGCGCCGGGGCAGAAGTGGGGACCGGCGCCGAAGGCCAGGGTGCCGGCTTCCAGCGGGTCGAACAGCCGGCTGAGGGAATCGGGTGGGAAAACGCCGGGGTCCCGGCTGGCGGTGGTGCGGTCGGCCGCGACGATGTCGCCGGCGCCGATGGTCACGCCGCCCAGCTCGACCTCCTCGGCGGTACGAAGGAGGCTTCCGGGGCGTTCCCTGTTGGCGCCCAGGGGGATGGTGTGCAGCAGCCGCTCCGCCGCCAGGGCGGCCGCCGCCTCGTCCGAGCCGATGCGCCTCCAGGCGTCGGGGCGTTCGGCGAGCAGGTAGAGCACCGCGTTGGCCAGCGTGGTCATGCTGGTCTCGTGTCCGGCGACGAGCAGTCCGCACACCAGGTTGACCAGTTGGCGCTCGGACACCTCACCCTCCCGGTCCGCGGCCCGGACGATGGCGCTGACCAGGTCGTCGCCGGGTGCGCGCCGACGGCCGGCGAGCAGCCCGGCCACGTACGCGGTGAACTCCCGCATCGCGCGGCTGACTTCGGCGGGGTCGCGGTCGGCGGTGGCGAAGGCGAGTTCGGTCCAGTCCCGGACGCGTCCGAGGTCCTCGCCGGGGAGGTTCATCATCCTGGCGATCACCTCGCTCGGCAGCGGCCTGGTGTACCCGGTGACCAGATCGGCCGGGGCGCCGAGCCGCACGAGGTCGTCCAGCAGCCGGTCGACCACGGAGGTCACCCACGGACGCGACCGCTCGATCGCGCCGGGGGTGAACGCCCGTTGGAAGACGCGGCGCATCCGGTGGTGCTCGATCCCGTCCTTGTGGAACATCGAGTCCCGGTCGCTGCCCAGGTTGGGCGTGTCACTCAGCGGCGGCGCGTCCGGGGCGAACAGCAGCGACCGCTTGAACCGGGCGTCCACGAGAGCCCGGCGGACGTCGTCGTAGCGCGTGACCAGCCAGATCGGAGTGCCGTTCGGCAGCTGCTCACGGCGCGGCGGCCCCACGGACGGCAGCTCCATGCGGTGCATCGGGACCAGCCGTGCTCCGGGGACAGTGGTTGTGAGGTTCTCGGTTTGGGGCAACGGTTCCCCCTGGGATCGTCGGATGGCTGCGGTGCGGTCGGCAGGCACCGGCGGCTCTCGGGCGGGTCACCGCCCGCCGTCGGCGTCGGACGGACGGGCACGGTGGTTCGCGGACGTCATGGTGGCGAAGCGGCAGCCGGGGCGCCATCCGGCCCGCTCAGGGTTCACCCGTCCGGCGGCAGGCGGCCGGGCGTCCCGCCCCCGGTCCGGCGGTTCCCCTACCGCGGTCCGTCTACCGCCGGCCGCTCGCCGCGAGCGGGCGGGAGCGCAGCAGGGCGCGGGTCGGCAGGGCCGTCGCGGCGAGGCAGAGGGCCACGGCCGCGGCGGCCAGCGGCAGGGCGGTGCCGGGCGGGACGTACGGCGGGGCGTCGGCGAGGCCCCGGGCGATCGGGACCAGGGTGATCCAGGCGATCAGGCTTCCGAGCAGCAGCCCGGTCGCGGCCACCAGCAGGGCCTCCCAGCGCATCATGCCGCGTATCTGGCGGCGGGTGGCGCCGGTGAGGCGGAGCAGGGCCACCTCGCGGCCGCGGTCCAGGACGGTCATCACCAGGGTGTTGGCGGCGGTGATCGCGGCGAAGCCGCCGAGGACGGCCGCCATCACGGAGTTCGCCCAGTCGCCGGCCTCGCGCCTGCGGTCGGTCTGCGCGACGTACCCGGCGCGGTCGGCCACCGTGAGCCCGACGACCGTGGCGGCCCCGGTGGTGGGGGCCTCGGCGGGGAGCTTCGCCAGCCGGGCGGCGACGTCCGCGCGGTCGGCTCCGGGTGCGTCCGCGACGAGCACCTGGCTGTCGTAGGCGACGGCGGCGTGTGCGGCGACGGCGGCCCGGGGCAGGATCAACTGCCCGAAGCCGAGGCCGCGTTCGTAGGTGGCGACAACCGTCAGCTGTGTCTGGGTGCCGTCGCCGAGCCAGAAGGAGGCGCGGTCGCCGACGCTGTGGCCGAGCCTGTCGGCGAGGGCCGCGTCGAGGGCGACGGTGTCCGTGCCCCGGGCGAGGTCGGCGAGCGAGCCGCTGCGCACGCCCAGGTCGAGGACCCGGGGCAGCCTCGCCGGATCGCCGGACACGCCGAGGGCGTTGGCGGAGCGGAGCTTCCCGTCGGAGCGGTAGACGGCTCCGGTGCGCAGCACGCCCACGGCGGCTTCGACGCCGAGCACTTCGGCGGCCCGTTCGGCGGTGGCGGCGGGCAGGCCGCGACCGGTGGAGCCGAGCACGTGGTCGGCGACGACCCCGGCACGCAGCTGTTCGCCGGTGGCGTGCCCGACGCTGCTCTGGATGAACAGCATGGTGCCGCAGAAGGCGCTGACCATCACGATGGGTGTGATCGCGGAGGTCAGCCGGCGGGCGTCGGCCCGGGCGTTGTCGGCGGCCAGCGATCCGGCGGTGCCGCCCGCGCCCGCCCGCAGCGGCAGGCCGAGCACTCCGGCGGCGACCCGGGCCACCCAGGGGCCGAGCAGGGCGGTGGCCACCAGGAAGCACATGACCACGCCGAGCGCGGTGTTGGCGGCGTTCTCACCACTCAGGCCGGCGGCGACGGCGGCCAGCACGACGCCGCCCACGACGGCCGCCAGACCGAGGAGGGCCCGCACCACGCCTGCCCGTCCGGCCGGCACCGAGGCCTCTCCGAGCGCCTGGCCGGGGCGCAGGCGGGAGGGACGGTGCGCGGCGAGGTAGCCGGCGGCCAGCGCGGCCAGCGAGCAGGTGGCGACGGCGACGAGCGCGGGGACCGCTCCGACGTCCAGTTCGACGCCCTCGGGGACGGCGCCGCGCGAGACCAGTCCGTCGAACCACCAGCGGGCCAGCGCCACGCCCGGGACGAGGCCGAGCAGGCCGGCGAGGGGTGCCACCAGCATCGCCTCGGTGGCGACCGTGCGGCGGATCTGGCGGGGGGTCGCGCCGACGGCGCGCAGCAGGGCGAACTCGCGGGCCCGCTGACCGACGGCCAGGGCGACGGTGGACACCACCACGAAGACGGCCGTCATGGTGGCGGTGCCGCCGAAGGATCCGCCGATCGCGACCAGCAGCGTCCGGCTCTGCCCGAGCCCAGGCTGCTCGACGGAGCCGCGGTCCTCGCCGGTGACCACCCTGATCCCGGTGGGCGACGCTCCGGAGGCCTGCGGGCCGGCGGTGTCGCGCAGGGCCTCGCGGAGCCGGCGGGCGAGGTCCTTGGCGCCGACGCCCTCGCTCGGCTGGACGGCGATGGCGTCCACCCGGCCGGCGTGACCGGAGAGCTGCCCGGCCACCGCGTCGGCGAACCAGGCCGTCGGGCCGGCGTTCTGCGGCGCGGCCAGGCCGGAGATCCGGTAGGTGCCGCTGCCGCCGGGCGCGACCAGGGTGAGGCTCGCGCCGGGTGCCAGCCGGGCGTCCCGTGCGGTGGCGGCGTCCAGGACCACCTCGTCCGGGCCGGGGGCGCGGCCCTCGACCAGGGTGTCCGCGCCGCCGGCGATGCCGAGCGCCGCGTACCCGCGCCCGGTCAGGCCGGGTGCGGCCGGACCCGGCTGGATCGGGAAGGCGGTGTCGGGACGGGCCTCCGCGACACCGGGCAGGGCGGCGATGCGCTGGGCCAGGGCCGCGTCCACCCGGGGCCGGTCGGGCACCGGCCGGTCGACGGCCTTCTCCTTCTTGTTGACCTTGCGGACGATCCCGATGTCCGGACCGGCCGCGACGACGACCGGCGCCTGCGCGTAGCGCACCGGGGGCACGCTCGCGGTGATGCCGGTCTGCAACAGGGTGCCGCAGCCCATGATGACCGCCGCGCCGAACAGCAGGGCGACGAAGGTCCCCGCGAAGGAAGGCGGCCGGAAGCGCACCGAGGCGCGCGCGAGTCCGTTGCTCATGCCGCCGCCCCCGACGCGGCGGTGGAGCTGCCGCGGCCCGGCGCGAGGTCGACCCCGCGCACCACGTGCACCTCCTCGCCGCCGCGCCCGTGGCCGCGCCGCACCGCGCGCGGTCCGATCGCGGGGCGGGCGGGGGCGTGAGGCTCGGGCGGTTCGTACTCCGGGCGGTGGTGGCGGGCTGCCATGGTGCTGCCATCCCTCGTGGATCGTGTCCGTCAGCGACGGGGTCCAGGCTAGGAACGGCGGGTGGGCACGAACCATGGTGGCGACCGGCGGACGTGGGGTGGGGATAGCCCCACCCCACGCGCGCAGGCCTCGGGCGGGCCGGACCGGCTCCAACGGGCCTTGCCGCCCGGCCACGGCTCAGCCGCAGTGCTCGAAGCTGTAGCCGGTGTCACCGGTGCCGGAGAACTCGTTGTACTTCAGCCCCCCGATGAAGTCGATGCAGGCCCCCTTGGCGTACGCGTAGACCGGGCCCGCGTACTGGGTGTAGTTGCTGCCGACACCGTCCTTGATCCAGGTGCTGTCGCGGGAGCGCCGTATCTCGACGAAGATCTCGTGCTGGCCGCTGACGACCGCGTCGTTCCCGCGGGCGATCGCGCAGTTGTACCCGTTCCCGCTGTTGTAGTAGATGTCGATGAAGCCGACCACCGCGGCCACGTTGTGGATGTCGTTGATCTCCCAGCTCCGCTTGAAGTCGTACGCGCTCCCGCACTTGTTGACCCGGGCGGAGGCGTGGGCCGCGCCGGCGGAGAGGCCGACGAAACCTCCGGCGAGGACGGTGGCCGCGAGGACCGTCGCGAGACGCTTCCTGATCATCGAGAACTCCTTCGAGTGCCGGGGTTCGCGGACCGCTGCCGCGATCCGCACGGAACTGCCGGCGGCGGGTGGTGCGTTGCTGGATCGCGTCGCCGCCGGGTGGTACGTCGGGCGACCGACCGCCCCCGTTGTCGTCGGTCGGCCGCCCGGTCGCGGCGCTCGGGGTCCGTGGTACCGACTCCCCGGCGCCCCGTCAGGGGGCGGCCGGCCCGCTCGAACGGGCCCTGCCGCCCGGAGGGGTTCAGCCGCAGTGCTGGGCTTTGTAGCTGGAGGCCCCTTGCCCCGTGAACTCGTTGTACTTCAGCCCACCGACGAAGTCGATGCAGGACCCCTTGGCGTACACGTAGACCGGGCCCGCGTACTGGGTGTAGTTGCTGCCGGCGCCGTCGTCGATCCAGCCGTCCGTTCCGGAGCGCCGTATCGCGACGTAGATCTCGTGCTGGCCGGTGACCGCCGCGTCGCGCCCGCGGGCGATCGCACAGTTGTACCCGTTCCCGCTGTTGTAGTAGATGTCGATGAAGCCGACCACCGGAGCCGCGCTGGAGTTGTCGGTGATGTCCCAGCTCCACTTGAAGTCGTACGCACTCCCGCACTTGTTGACCCGGGCGGAGGCGTGGGCCGCGCCGGCGGAGAGGCCGACGAAGCCTCCGGCGAGGACGGTGGCCGCGAGGACCGTCGCGAGCTGCTTCCTGATCATCGAGAACTCCTTCGAGTGCGGTGGTTGCCGAGGTCCGGGGCCGTCGGGTGACCGCCGCCGCGGGACGGCGCAGCCCCGGCTCCGGCACCGGAGGTTCCGGCCGGCGTGTCCCGTCGCAGGCAGGCTGCGACAAGTTGTCCGAAGACCCGGTGGAGTTCCCACAGTGCGGGCGTATTTGATTGTCCATCTACAAGACTCGGCCGCGGCCCAGGTGAACAGCGGACAACCCGGATTGACCACGGACACGGCAGGGGGCAGGGAATGGGGAGCGCCGGACGCCCACAGGGGCGGTTCAAGGGCGAGACCGAGCAGGCGAACGACCTGGCCGGGCTGGTGCGGGAGGTGACCTCCGGGCTCACCGTCCGCGAACTCGCGCGCCGGTACCCGGCCGGCAGGACCAGCTGGAGCGAGTACCGCTCCGCGGAGAAGGACATCCCGTGGCACCTGCTCCGGCAGCTGATCCACGACCGCGTGACGGACCCCCGGGCCCAGGCGGTGCTCCTGGCCCGGGCCGGTCAGCTGCACGAACGGGCCGGGCTGGCGGCCAGGGGACTCCCGTCGCCCGCGGCGGGGCGGTCGGACGCGCGGCAGGCACTGGATCTGGCCAGGCAGGCGCAACGGCAGGCCGAGGCCGGCGTGGCGGAGGCGGAGGAACTGATCCGCGTGCTGATCGCCATCGTGGCCGAGCTACGGGGTGAACTGGGCGCCGCCGGAGCGGACGGGCCGGCCCCCCTCGCGCCGCTGCCGCCCGGCGGGGGCGATGCGGAGCAGCGGCGGGCCCGGTTGCTGGAGGCGACGCGCTGCCTGGACGAGGTGCGCCGCATCCGGGAGAGCGCGTACGACGCACGGCGGACCGCGGAGCAGGAGCAACGCGCCTTGGGGCTCCTGGTCGACCAGGAGCAGTCGCCGGCCGGGGCCGACGGTGGCCGACAGCCGGGTACGGAGCCCGCGGTGGCCGACGGGGTGCCGGCGCACCTGCCCGTGCTCCGGCGCCTGCACACGGACCTCCTCGCGGTACGCACGGCCCTGGCCGGCCGGTACCTGGAGGTGGCCCGGATGGCCCCGGCGACGACCGCCGCCGTGGTTGTCCGCGGTGAGCTGGTCCCGGTCACGGACAATCGCCCGACCGGCTTCTTCCCGCCGGGCCCGGCGTTCGACGGCCCTCCGCCCGACGATCCGCTCTATCCCACCGAGCCCGTCGGGGCACCGGGGCGTCGGGCCGTCAGGACGGGCGCGGCCGTCGGCGCGGCGGCGGTCCTGGCCGGAGCCCTGGTGCTGGCGGGCGTGCTGGTGGGCGTACAGCTGCGCCCGGTGCCCACCTCCTCCGGAGCGCTCCCCCTGGCGGTCGGTTCCGACGCCGCGCCGACGCCCGGCACGAGCGCCGAACCGTCCGCGCCACCGGCGGGCAGCCCGTCGGCGCGGCCCCCCGGCGACGGTCCGGCCACCGCGTCGACCGCACCCCCACCGGACGGCGGGCCGGCTCCGGCGGCGGGGGTTCGGAGCGCAGCGGCACAGCCCGGTCCGGCGGTTCCCGGCGAGCCGCCCCGTGCGCTGTCGGAAGCCACCGGCCCTCCGGCCTCGACCGGGGGCGACCGACCCGCGCCGCCCCCGGTGCCCACCGCCGCCGCGTCCGCCTCCGCGTCCGCGTTCCCGGCACCGGGGCGCCTCGGCGGCACCCCGCTCGTCCCGCCGACGGGATCGGTGGCGATCAGGAACAACAACAGCCTGCAGTGCATCGCCACGCCCGGCGGGAGCCGGGAGGAGGGCGCACAGGTCCAGCAGTATCCCTGCGGGGACTTCCCCGACCACTTCTGGCAGACCCAGCAGGCCTACACGGACGCCGACGGCGACACCTACTACCGGATCGTCAGCTACAACAGCGCCCTCTGTCTCTCCGTCCAGGACTCCAGCACCGAGGCCACCGCCCAGGTCGTCCAGTCGGCGTGCCGGAACAACCCCGGGCAGGCCTGGAAGATCGAGAAGTGGCCGCACGGCATCCGCTTCGTCAACGGCAACAGCCGCCAGTGCCTCGCCGTCTCCCACGGCAGCAACGCCCCGCAGGCCCCGCTGATGCAGTACCCGTGCGGCGACTACCCGGACCACCACTGGGGCTACGGCTCACGCCGCTGAAGCTCGTTCCAGAGGCCGGGAACGGGACTTCCCGGCACGAGCAGGGTGTCGCGGGCTGAGCCGGACGCCGTGGCGCGACGGGCGCACGCCATGCGCCGGCGTGGAGGCAGGCCGCCCACAGGGAGGGGGTCACCGGATGGCGGTCGCGTACCGCCCGGACGCCGGGGTCCGCGGTACTGCGGGCGGAGAGGTACGCCAATCCCGGCCAGGGGCGGGCCGGTTGGGCCGTGCTGCTCGCGGCTGTCGGCCGGCCGCCGGCGAGGCGGGCGGGCGGGCGGGCGCCGGTGCCTCACCGCGGTGGGGCGGCGGCCGGCCGGCATGACCGCGGCGGTCAGGGCCACTTCACCTCGGAGAGGTGTTCCTCCACGCGGAGGATGTCGGCGTCGGTCAGGGCGAAGCACGCGCGGACGTAGGGATAAGGGGCCGGCCCGAGATGGAACGCGTCGGCCGGGATGGTGGCGATGCCGGCGGCACTCAGGATCGTCTCCGCGACCTCGCCGCTGTCGCCGCCCAGCGGAGTCCCGTCCACCAGGAGGTAGTAGGCGCCTTCCGGGTCGTTGGTCGCGAGGCCCGCGTCACGGAACGCCGCGGCGATCCGGTCGCGCTTGCGGCGGTAGTCCTGGCGCGTCCGCGCGTAGAAGGAGTCCGGCAGGGTGAACGCCCGTGCCGCGATCTGCTGCAGCGGGGTGGGGGCGCACACCGAGAGCGCGTCGGCGGCGATGCGCAACGGCGCGATCAGCTCCGGGGGTCCGGCGGCGTAGCCGAGCCGCCATCCGGGGATGCTGTAGGTCTTGGAGAGGCCGGAGACCGTGATCGTGCGGTCGCGCAGCAGGTCGAACGACGCCGGCGAGCGGTGCGGTTCGTCCCCGTAGTAGAGGTGCTCGTAGATCTCGTCGGTGATCACCAGCAGGTCCCGGTCCGCTGCGAAGCGCGCCACCTCCTCGATCTCGTCCGGTGGCATCCGGTGGCCCGACGGATTGCCGGGTGTGCACAGCACGATCGCCCTGGTGCGGTCCGTCGTGGCCGCCTCCAGGGCCGCCCTGTCGATCCGGAACCCGGGGGCGTCCGTCCTGACCGCCTGGGGAACGACCCCGTGGATCTCCGCCACGGTGCGGTGGTAGCCGTAGAAGGGTTCGGGCAGGAGCAGGCCGTCTCCCGGGTCGAGGTGGGCCAGTACCGCCGCGTTGTACGCGCCGGTGGCGCCGATGGTGGCCACCACCCCGTGCTCCGGGTCGACGTGGACTCCGTTGTACTCCGCCAGCTTCCGCGCGACGGCCTGCCGGAGGACGGCGTCTCCGTGGGCGGGGCTGTAGGAGTGGTCGGCGGACGCGAAGTGTGCGGTCGCGTGGTCGAGCAGGTCGTCCGGGGGCGGCGTGCGGGACAGGCCCTGGCCGAGGTTGATGCCGCCGACGGCGACGCACCGCTCGGTCATGGCCCTGATGGTCGACTGCCGGAACCCGTCGAGCCTCCGCGCGTGCGGCTTCATCGGTGCCTCCTCCCGTGTTCGGGCCGGTCGTGGGGTCGGTGGGTGTTCACCCGGTGGGTGTTCATGCGCTGACTGTTCATGCGGTGGCTGTTCATGCGGCGGTCCATCCACCGTCCGCCTCGATGACGGCTCCGTGGACGTAGCTGGACGCCTCCGAGGCCAGGTACAGCACGGTCCCGACGAGCTCCTCGGGCCTGCCCCAACGGCCGGCGGGTACCCGGGTGAGCAGGCCCGCACTGCGCTGCGCGTCCGTGCGCAGACCGGCGGTCAGGTCCGTCTCGAAGTAGCCGGCGGCGATCGCGTTCACGTGGACGCCCCGCCCGGCCCACTCCGCCGCACAGGACCGGGTGAGCTGTACCAGCGCGCCCTTGCTCGCCGCGTAGGCGACGACGTTGCGGCCACCGCTGTGGGCCAGGACCGATGCGATGTTGACGATCTTTCCGCTGCCCTGCCGGAGCATGGCCCTCCCGGCGGCGCGTGACACGAGGAACGCGCCGGTCAGGTTGGTGTCGATGACGCGCTGCCAGGTCTCGGCCGGGTAGTCCTCGGCCGGGAACCTGTCGATGATGCCGGCGTTGTTGACGACGATGTCGAGTCCGCCGTGTTCGCGCACCGCACGGGAGAGGACGTCCTCGACCTCTGCCTCCCGCGTCACGTCCAGCCCGACACCGACGGCGGATCCTCCGTCGACGGCCAGTTTGCCGGCGACCGCGTCTGCTGCTTCGCTGCTGCGCCCGGCGACGATCACTCTGGCACCGGCGCGGGCCAGGCCGGCCGCGATGGCCTGGCCCAGCCCGCGGGTGGCCCCAGTGATCAGGGCCACCTTGCCTGTGACGTCGAACAGGTGCAGCGGACTGGTGTCATCCATGTCCGCCACCACAGTCCTCTCCGTTCTCTCCGTCCGGGTGTTACGCCGTCAGCTCGGACTCGATGGTGGTGCTGTGGTACCAGGGGTTTCCGGCGGATTCGGAGATGAGGTCGCGCGACCGCGTCTCGTGGTGCCGGCCGAGGCGGAGTGCCGCGTGCTGCACCACGTTGAGGGCGGTGAAGTACTTCCGGAGGAAGTCCCCCTCCGAAAGGTGCACCCGGGAGAACCGGATGTTCCGGTTCTCCGGTCGGTCGTCGGTCAGCAGACGCTGCAGGTTCTCACCCTTGGCGAGGGTGTACTCGTCGTCGTCCGCGTCGGAGAACCAGACCGTGCTGTGCTTCCGCACCGGGTCGGAAAGCGTGGCCACCTCGCTGTGGCAGAATTCGTGGAAGTAGTTCCGGGCGGTCGGAACCATGGCCATCTCGTTGAAGTGCATCTTGGCCAGCTTGAGCAGGCTCTCGTGCCATTTCGGGGACGCGATCATGATGATGTTCGCGTCCTCGCTCGCGTCGGCGATCCGACGGGCGGCCTCGCGGCCGTTCTCCTCGAAATCCGCCTCGAGCAGGCCCGCCAATTCGCCCAGCCGGGCGTGGTGGTCGTCGCTCAGCACCCCGAATTCGTGGAACATGTCCATCAGGATGGCGAAGTACTGCGAGACGTGGAAGAGCGGGTACTCGCGGTCCGGTTCGCGCAGCCGCCAGTAGGCGATGGAGGCGCCGTCCGCCCGCCCGAGCTCGGCCAGTTTGCCGCCGGAGGTGAGCAGGAGCACCTGGTCCCGGACGGCGCGAAGCCGCTGGTAGGCGAGGACCGGCTCCTGCGAGTGCCCGCTGTAGGAGCTGATGATGTACAGGGTCGCCTCGTCCTCGAGGACCGAGGGAGCGGCCAGGAAGCGGAAGTCGTAGTCGTTCACGACGTGCACTTCGAGGGGCAGGCCGATCTCCGTGAAGTAGCCGCGGACGATATCCGAGACGATGGCCGAGCAGCCCATTCCGGTGAAGACGATGCGCTTGAACCTCCCTTCGGAGAGACGCTTTCGAAGGTCCGGGGTGACGTCGTCGAGCGAGTACTCGTCGGGCTTCGTCAGGCCGGCCCGGTACTCCTTCTCGATGAATTCCTCGTAGCGGTCGAGTCGGGACTTCATGCGATCTCACTCCATCACGGTCGCGTGCGGGTCGAAGAAGTCGTGCGACTCCGGATACCGAACTCCGGAGACCCGGGTTGCTTCGGGTGATTCGACTCTAACAAGCGCGGAAGGCCTCGTGGCATTCACATCGGTAAGTCTGCGAATCGACCAGGGACCGCATGGTCCGATTTCGCCGGTCTCACATGCTGAGAGGGATTCTGACGGAATATGAGAACGGCGGCGGCAGCCGAACGGACAAGTCCCCTGAATGCAGACGACCGCCACGCTTCGGGACACGGAGGAACCGGCCGTTCTCACCAACTTGCCCAAAACCCTTCTCAACCGCGCCATGATTGGTGTATGACTGCGCAGCTACTGACGTTCGTACTCGCTTCTCTTCTGATCATCGTTGTTCCGGGCCCCGACCTGGTGCTCTTGCTGCGGAACGCGGCACGGGGCGGCCGCCGGGGCGCGGCCGCGACCGCGATGGGCATCATGCTCGGCAACGCGGTCCTCGCCGGCGCGGCCGTCGCGGGCCTGACCGCGCTGCTCACGGGCTCCGAAGTGCTCTACACCGCCGTGCGGATCGCCGGCGCCCTATACCTCGCCTACCTGGGCATCCGGTCCCTGATCGACTTCATCCGTCTCGGCCGACGCGAGGACGGAGCTGACGACGCGACGGCCGCGCAGCCCGCCGGTCACGGCCGTGGCGGGGCGCCGGACAGCGCGGCGGACTTCCGCCAGGGCCTGCTGAGCAATCTGCTCAACCCGAAGGTCGCCGCCTTCTACCTCTCCCTCTTCCCGCAGTTCCAGCTGCCCGGCATGTCCGAGCTCTCCCAGCACGTGCTCCTGGCCGGGCTGTTCTGGCTGCTGGCCCTGGCCTGGTACGTCGTGGTGGTCGCGGTCCTGGGCGCGATCCAGCGCGTCCTGCTGCGGCGCAAGGTGCAACGGGGGCTGTCGGGGGTGGCCGGGGTGGCGCTGCTCGGGCTCGGGGCGGCGGTGGGGGCCCGTCAGTAGCGCGTTCCCGACTCCGGCGAGGCGACGGGGGCGGCCCCGGCGGGGGCCGCTCCGGTCGCCTCGGGGGCGCGGTCGGTGAGTCCGGTGACGCGCAGGGTGATGTTGAGGCGGCCCCGGACGGGGCCGACGGCGGGGTCGCCGGTGCCGGGGAGGATCTTCGGCACGGCGTGGTACGCGAGGCGGGAGGGGCCGCCGAAGACGAGTAGGTCGCCGGAGGCGAGGGTCAGGTCGGTCCAGGGCCGGTTGCGGGTACGGGTGTTGCCGAAGCGGAAGAGGCAGGTGTCGCCGATGCTGAGGGAGACCACCGGGGCGAGCGAGCGCTCGTCCTTGTCCTGGTGCATGCCGAGCCGGGCGTCGGCGTCGTAGAAGTTGACCAGCGCGGCGTCGGGTTCGTAGCCGGCGCCCTGGCCGGGGTCCTGGTAGGCGTCGGCCACCGCCCGGCGGCCGAGGTCGGCGAGCCAGTCGGGGAGGCGGGCGACCCGTCGGCCGTTCACGTCGTCGGCGGTGCGGGTGTAGGCGTACGGCTGCCAGTGCCAGCCCAGGCACACGGTCTGTACGGACATGACGCCGCCGCGCGGCAGCCGGGTGTGCCGGATCGGGACGGGCCCGGTGGCCCAGGCGCGGCAGGCGGCGACGAGGTCGCGCTGCCGGTCGGGGGTGAGCCAGCCGGGCAGGTGGACGGCGCCCGGCGCGATCTCGCGGCGCTCGTAGCCGGCGGGCGGCGGGCCGAACAGGGCGGGGGTGGTGGTCACGTGGCGGCGCCCGGGGTGGCAGGCGGGAAGGAGTCGGTCCAGCCGGAGGCGATGCGCCAGGTGCCGCCGTCCGCGCTCGCGCCGCGTACGCCGTCCAGGACGCCGGGCCCGGCGAGCGCGGCGGCGACCGGCTCGGCGAGGGACGCGAAGCCGAAGGTGCGGTCCGGGCGCCAGGGGGTGCTGTGGCGCAGGCGTCGGGCGAGTTGGGCCCAGCCGAGCGGGGCGGCGGCGATGACGAGGGCGTCGGGTTCGGGGGCGGTGAGGCGGTGGGCGGGCCGCAGCCAGGAGGCGGCCTGTTCGGGCCAGTCGACGACGGCCAGGACGGCGTGGCCTGCGGCCTGCCAGGCGTCGGCGAAGGCGGCGGCCGCGCGGGAGGCGTCGTCGCGGCTGTGGCCGATCGCGACGCCGTGCGGGGGCGGGCGGCGGTGGTCGGCGAGCAGGCGCAGCAGGGCCGCGAGTTCGGGGGCGGTGTGGGGGGCGGGTGCGGGGAGGTCGCCGTAGGCGGTCGGCCCGGGTTCGGGGAGGAGCGGGGAGCGGTCGGGTGCGGGGCGGGGGTTCACGGGGTGCGGTCCTTCCGGCGGGTCTTCCACTGCCGGTACCTCTCGGGCAGGCACACCGAGCAGGGCCGGTAGGCGGCGGCGATCGCGGTGGCCTCGTCGGCGAAGAAGACGCGGTGGCGCACGTAGCCGCCGGCGGCGATGGTGCGCAGGGCGGAGGGGCAGTCGAGGCGGCCGTAGAGGCGGCCCCGGCGGTGGCCGCCGAGGGTGCCGGGCGTGGTGCTGGAGTAGGGGCGGTTGTCGGGTCCGGTCAGGGTGTAGCGGCGGGACGGGACCGGGGCGGCGCCGACGGTGGGCGCAGCGGTGTCGGCGGCGGGCCCGGGTGTGCCGGTGGCGGCCATGGCGGCGGGGCCTCAGGCGTCGTGGAAGACGAGGCCGAGGGTGTGGCGGCGGCCGCTGCGCACGGTGCTGACGCCGTGGCGGACGGGGCCGGCGCGGTGGCCGCGGGCCGAGGGGACGGGGCGGTCGCGGGTGGTGAAGACCAGGCCGTGGCCCTGGGGGACGACGGTGGCGGTGCCGCGGGACTGGGCGCGGGGGCGCTGTTCGACGAGGAGGAACTCGCCGCCGGTGTAGTCGGTGCCGTGGGCGTCGAGGCCGATGACCACCTGGAGGGGGAAGACGAGGTCGCCGAAGACGTCGCGGTGCAGGGCGTTCCAGTCGCCGGGGCCGTAGCGCAGCAGGATCTGGGAGCTCTTGTCCTGGCCGGCGGCGTGGCACATGGCGGTCCACTCGGCGAGGGTGTCGGGCCAAGGGGCGGGGCGGCGGAGCTTGTCGGCCCAGGTGCGGGCGACGGTGAGCAGGTGGGGGTAGAGGGCCTCGCGCAGGGCGGCGACGGGTTCGGGCAGGTCGTGGGTGAAGTAGCGGTACTGGCCGGAGCCGAAGCGGTGGCGGGCCATGTCGACGGTGGTGCGGAACAGTTCGGGCCGGTCGTAGAGCGCGGCGAGCTCCCGGCACTGGGCGGGGTCGAGCAGGCGGGGCGTCGGGGCGCAGCCGTGGGTGTCGAGTTCGGCGGTCAGGGCGGTCCAGTCGGCGGTGTCGAGGGCGCGGACGGCGGCCTGGACGCTGCCGGCGGCGGTGTCGGGGACGGTCTCGGGGGCGAGGGTGTTCACGGGGTGTCCTGGTGGTGAGCGGGCGGGCGCGCGGTCAGCGGGCGTTGTGGAAGATCACGCCGAGCGTGGTGCGGCGCCCGGACTCGACGGCGTTGGTGCCGTGGCGCATCGGGTGGCGCCGGTAGCCGCGGCTGCCCTGGACGGGGCGGTGCTGGACGGGGAAGACCAGGGCCTGACCGAGCCGCGGCCGCACCACGATCGCGCGGGACTGCGAGCGGGGCCGCTGTTCGACGAAGACGTTCTCCCCGCCGGTGAAGTCCTCGCCGGGCCGTTCCAGCATGATCGTGGCCTGCAGCGGGAAGACGAGGTCGCCGTACACGTCCTGGTGCAGGCAGGCGTGGTCGCCCGGACCGTACCGCAGGACCAGCGGGGTGGGACGGTGCTGGCCCGCGGCGGCGCACTCGGCGTGCAGCTCGGCGAGGGTGAGGGGGAAGGTCCGCTCGCTCAGCCGCGCCGCCCACTGGTTGGCGATCCGCGCCAGCGGCGGGTACAGCCGCTCCCGCAGCGTGTCCAGGACCGGGACGGCGGCCGGGTCGGCGTAGTACCGGTAGGTGCCGCGGCCGAAGCCGTAGCGCTGCATCACCACGGTGGAGCGGAACAGGCCGTCGTCGTCGAAGGTGTCGGCGAGCTCCCGGCACTGGGCGGGCGACAGCAGGGGCCCGGTGAGCGCCACCCCGTCCCGGTCCAGCTGCTCCCACACGTCCTGCCAGTCGACCGGGACGAGCGCGGGCAGCAGGGCGGCCGGGCCCGGGGAGGCCGGGCCCGGCGCGGGTGCCGCGGTGGCCTGCGCGGCGGTGTCGGGTTCGGTGGTGGCAGCTTCGGCAACGGCGAAGAGGGCGTCGTTCACGGGGAGGTCCTTCGACGGGCGGGGGCGAGCAGGCGCACGGGCCCGCGGGAAGGCGGGCCGTGGCCGGCGTGCGGTCGGGCTGTCCCGATCGTCACCCGTGGAAGGGTCCGTGTGCTGGCGGCATTCGGACGTCGCGTCGGGCGCCGCGTCCGAGGTCGGACGGGTCCGGTGTCAGGACGTGCGGGAGCGGGTGGGCGCCAGGTCCGCGACCAGCAGCGCCAGCAGGTCCGCCGGCGCCTCGATGAAGCGGTAGTGGCCTCCTTCCAGGAGTTCGAAGGTGGTGTCGCCGCAGGCCGGCCAGCCGGTCATCAGGGACGGCTCGATGCCCGTGTCCTCGGTCCAGCCGATGGCGGTGACCGGGCACGGCAGCCGGACCGGCTCGGCCACGTGGTAGCGCTTGTTCATGTCGACGTCGTTGCGCAGCACGCCGAGGTAGAGCGCGAGCAGGCTCGGTTCCAGCGTGCCACCCAACTCCGCGACGAGCCCGCGCAGTTCGTCGGCCAGCTCGTCGTCGTTCATGCCGAGGAAGCGGCCGTAGGGGCCGTCCTGCGGCGCGACCTCGGAGGAGACGAACAGCCGGGTCGGGGCGGGGCAGCCCCGCTGGACCAGCCGTACGGCGGTCTCGTACGCCGCCAGCGCGGAGCCGCAGTGGCCGAACAGGGCGTAGGGCCGGTCCAGGTAGGGGCGCAGCGCTTCGCAGAGGTCGTCGGCCAGCGCCTGGTAGGTGGTGTGGGCGGGCTCGCGCATCCGGTTCTCCCGGCCGGGCAGCTGCACAGGGCAGACCTCGACGCCGTCGACCGAGGACGGCCACTGGCGGTACATGCTGGCACCGCAGCCGGAGTAGGGCAGGCAGAACAGCCGCGCCGGCGCCACCGGCGACGGCTCGCGCAGGAACCACTTGTTGCGGGTACGGGCCGTCGGAGCGTCCACTGATGACCTTCCGTGTGGGGTTTCTTCTCTGGTTCGGCTGCGGTGGAGGTGTCGGGCCCTACCGGGTCCGCGCGGTGACCGGCAGGTGGGTGAAGCCCGCGATGACGTTCGAGCGCATCCGCCGCGGCGCCCCGGCGAGCTCGAAGTCGGTGAACCGGCCGAGCAGTTCGGCGAACAGGATCCGCAGCGCGACCCGTGCGACGGTGTGGCCGATGCAGTAGTGCGCGCCGACGCCGAAGGCGATGTGCTTGTTGGGCCGCCGTCGGATGTCGAAGGTGTACGGGTCGGCGAACACGGTCTCGTCGCGGTTGGCCGAGGCCAGCCAGACGACGACCGCGTCCCCCGCGGGGATCGGCACGCCCCGGATCTCGACGTCGCGGGTGGTGTGGCGCATGAAGTGCTGGGTGGGCGAGGCCCAGCGCAGCGCCTCCTCCACGCCGCTGCCGAGCAGCTCCGGGTGGGCCGCCCAGTCGTCCAGGACCGGGGTGCCGGCCAGTTCGACCATCGCCGCGATCGGCGGCTGGGCGGTGGTGACGGTCGCACCGAGCAGCAGGCTGTAGCAGTTGGAGACGATCTCGCCCGGCGACAGCCGGCGTCCGTCCAGTTCCATCGTGAGCAGCACGCTGACCAGGTCGTCGCCCGGTGCGCGCCGGCGCTCGGTGACGAGGTCCTGGAAGTAGGCGAACAGTTCGCGGTGGGCGGTCACCAGGGTGGCCTGGGGCCCGTCGGCGAGCTGGAACTCGGGGTCGTCCGCGGCGATGCAGGCGTGGGCGAGCCGGACCAGCCGCGGCCAGTCCTGTTGCGGCAGCGCCATCATGGTGCCGATGACCGCCATCGGCAGGGTGGCCATGGCGGCGGCGAAGTCGTACGGGCCGCCGTCGGCCAGCGGCCGGAGCAGGTCGACGACGACCCGGCGAATGGCCTCCCGGTCGTTCTCCACCGTCTTGATCGACAGGGCCTGCTGGAGCGGGCCGCGCAGGTGGGCGTGCCGGGGCGGGTCGGTCGCGGCCATCTGGCGGCCGCCGGCGGGGTCGCCCTTGCCGAGGAGGTTGAGCAGGGTGCCCTGTTCGGAGGTGAACGTGGCGTGGTCGCGCAGGACCCGGTTGGCCTCGGCGTGGCCGACGATCGACCAGTAGCCGATGTCGCCGACCGGCTGCCAGCTCACCGGTGCCTCGCGGCGCAGCCGTCGCCAAGCCTCGTGCGCCCCGCCCGCGTGGTAGAGGTCGGGGTCGATCAGGTCGACCGACTGGAGGGCGAGGACCGGGCAGCGCGCGGTCGGGGGGACCGTCGTCATCGGGGCCGCTCCTCCCCCGCCGCGTCGGCCGGGCCGCCTGGCGCATCGGCCCGGCCGTCCGGGCCCGCCGTCCCCAGCCGCTCGCTGAGGGCCGTCGCCAGCTCGGCGACGGTCGGCGACATGTAGAGGGTCTGCGCGGGGAGGTCCACGTCGAACTCGCGCTGGGTGGCGACCAGGAGGTCCGTGGCCAGCAGGGAGTGCCCGCCGAGGTCGAAGAAGTCGTCGTCGACGCCGACCGGTTCGATGCCGAGGACGTCGCCCCACAGGTCGGCCAGTCGGGTCTGCACCTCGGTGACGGGCGGGACGAACTCGTTGGGCACGTTGCGCGGGACCCGGGTGGCGGTGGGCAGGGCCCGGCGGTCGATCTTGCCGTTGCGGTTCACCGGCAGCTCGGGACGGACCAGGATCGCCCAGGGGATCAGGTAGTCCGGCAGGCTCTCCCGCAGGTCGTGGCGCAGCCGCCGCCCGAGGTCGGCGTTGCCCTCCGGGCCGGGTTCCGCGGGCACGACGTAGGCCAGCAGCCGGGTGCCGCCCGCCGGGTCGGGCTGCGGCAGCACGACCGCGTGCCGCACCCCGGGGAGCCGTTCCAACTCGACCTCGACGGCGCGCGGTTCGGCGCGGTAGCCCTGGACCTTGACCTGGTCGTCCGCGCGTCCGACGAACTCCAGCGTGCCGTCCGGCAGCCAGCGCACGAGGTCGCCGGTCCGGTACATCCGGGCGCCGGGCTCGGTGCCGAACGGGTCGGGCAGGAACCGTTCGGCGGTCGCGGCCGGGCGGCCCAGGTAGCCGCGGGCCAGGCCCGCCCCGGCGACGTACAGCTCCCCGCACTCGCCGACGGGCACCGGCCTGAGCTCGTCGTCGAGCACGGCGACCCTGGTGCCGCTGATCGGGCGGCCGATCGGCACGCTCCGCAGCTCGGGGAGGGTGCTGCTGGTCCAGCAGGTCGTGTACGTGGTGTTCTCGGTCGGTCCGTAGCCGTTGGTGAAGAGCAGCTCCGGGTAGCGGGCCAGCAGGTGCTGGACGTGGCCCGGCGAGGCCACGTCGCCCCCGGTGAGGACGTGCCGGACGTCGGCGAACGCCTCCGGGTGGGAGCTCACCATCTGGTGGAGGAGCCCGGTGGTCAGCAGCAGGACCGTCACGCGCTCGGCGCGGACGACGCGCGCCACATGCTCCAGGGTGATGGCGACCGGGGGGAAGAGGACGAGCCGGCAGCCGTTGACGAGCGGGGTCCAGATCTCGAAGGTGGAGGCGTCGAACGCGACCGGCGCGAGGTGGAAGAAGACGTCCTCGGCGTGGACGTCCACCCAGTCCGCGCCCCGGACGAGCCGGTCGACCGCCCGGTGGGGCACGCCGACGCCCTTGGGCTCGCCGGTGGAGCCGGAGGTGTAGCTGACGTAGGCGAGGCGGTCCGGGTCGCCGGGGCGGGCCGGGGCCGCCGGGCCGGTGGCCGGCTCCTGCGCCGGGTCGCCCTCCGTCACCGTGACGACGGCGTGGGGCAGCCGCTCCCGCAGCTCGGGCCCCGCGGCCTCCTCGGTGATCACCATGGCCGCGCCGGCGTCCTCGAGCAGCAGCGCGTGGCGGGCGGCCGGGTCGTCCGGTTCGAGTCCGAGGTACGCCCCGCCCGCGATGAGGACGGCGAGCAGCGCCACGATCAGCTCCGGCGACCGCGGCACCAGCACGCCGACGACGCCCTCCGGCGCCAGTCCGGCGGCCCGCAGCCGCTCGGCGAGCCGGTTGGCGCGGTCGTCGAGCTGCCGGTAGGTCAGGGTCCGTCCGTCGCAGGTGACGGCGGGCGCGTGCGGGGCCCGCTCGGCCTGCTCGGCGACCAGCTCGTGGATCGCCCGGGCGTCGAACGGTGGCCGTCCGCTGCCGACGAACGCCGGGATGTCGGAGGTGAGGACCGTCTGGGTCAACTGCTTCCCGCTTTCCTGTGCTGAAGTGTCCCCGTCGGGGGTGAACGCGCGACCGCGAGGGCGGTCGCCGCCGGTGGCGCTGTGGCTGCGGTTGTGGCTGTGCCTCAGACCGCCGGCACGTGGAAGAAGGTGTCGCGCGCGGCGATGCGGCCCTGCGGCGTCATCCGGAAGAAGTCCGCGAACCGCAGCTCGACCTCGCCGCCGTCGTGCAGCACGCCGCGGAACAGGCCGTGCACCGCCACCTCGTCGCCGGTGGTGACCACGGTGGCCAGGGTGTGGGTGCCGGCGCGGATCACCCGCTGGTCGCGGTAGAAGCGCTCCAGTGCGGCGTGCCCGACCATGGGCGGGTACCCGGGGCGGTGGTAGCGGGCGTCGGGGGTGAACAGGGCGACCAGCGCGGGCACGTCGCCGGCGTCGACCAGCTCGTAGTACCGGCGGACCTGGGACTCCCCCGGCGCTACGGCGGTCGGTGCTTCCGGTGTCGCGGGCGGTGCCGGGGTGTCGTCGGGCTGGGAGGGGGTGTGGACCATGCCGAAGGTGCTTCCTGTGATCGCCCTCAGGGGCTCAGGGTCGGGTACGGGGTGAGAGGACCGGTACGGACGCGGCGTCCGGGGCCTCCTCCAGGGCTTCGACCAGGCGCGCCGGGGTGGGCGCCTGGAACAGGGCGCCGAGGGTGAGGTCCCGGCCGAACCGCACCCGCACCCGGTTGACCAGCCGGGTCGCGAGCAGGGAGTTGCCGCCGAGCGCGAAGAAGCCGTCGTCGACGCCCACCTCGGGCCGGCCGAGCACCTCGGCGAACAGCGCGCACATCGTCCGCTCCGCCGGGGTGCGCGGCCCGGGCCCGGACGGTGCCGGCTCGGCGTCGGGGACGGGCAGCGCGGCCCGGTCGATCTTCCCCCTGGGCGTCAGGGGGAAGGCGTCGAGCACGACGATCGCCGAGGGCACCATGTAGTCCGGCAGGGCCGCGGCGGCGTGCTCCCGCACCGAGGCCGGGTCGAGCGCCGGGTCGGGCCCCGGGGCCCCGGCCGGGACGACGTAGCCGATCAGACGCCGGCCGGAGGAGGCGCCCGGGCCGGCGGCCACGGTCGCCTGGGCGACGGCGGGGTGCCCGGCCAGGACCGCCTCGATCTCGCCCAGTTCGATGCGGAAGCCGTGGAGCTTGACCTGTTCGTCCGCGCGGCCGAGGAACTCCAGCTCCCCCTCGGCGTTCCAGCGGACCACGTCGCCCGTGCGGTACATCCGCTCGCCCGGTTCGCCGAACGGGCACGGCACGAACTGGGCGGCCGTCCGGCGGGGGTCGTTCAGGTACCCGCGCGCCACGCCCGCACCGGCGACGTACAGCACGCCGGCCACCCCCGGCGGCACCGGGGACAGCGCCTCGTCCAGGACGTACACCCGCCGGTTGTCCACCGGCCGACCGAGGGGGACGACGTCGGGCACGGCCTGGCCGGGGCGGAGCACCCGGCGGGTGGTGAACGTGGTGGCCTCGGTCGGGCCGTACCCGGCGACCACCACGGAGTCCGGGCAGCGGTCCAGGACGCGCCGCACCGCGTCGGCCGGCACGATGTCGCCGCCGGTCCACACCTGGCCGACCCCGGCCAGCGTGCCCGGGGACTCCTCGGCGAACACCCGGAACAGCCCGGCCGTCAGCCAGAGCGCGCCGACCCGGTGGTCGACGATCTGCCGGTGGAGGTCCGCGAGCGCCAGCTCCCCGGGCGGGGCCACGACCACCCGGCCGCCGTTGAGCAGCGGCACCCACCACTCGTAGGTCGAGGCGTCGAAGGCGTGCGGGGAGTGCGCGAGCACGCGCGGGCCGTCCTCCTCGCGCCAACAGCCTTGCGCGGTCAGGCTGATGACGTTGCGGTGGCTCAGGGCCACGCCCTTCGGCGTGCCCGTGGAGCCCGAGGTGTACAGGACGCAGGCCAGGTGGTCCGGGCGCAGCGGCACGACGGGGTCGGTGGCCGGCTGGTCGGCGAGGCCGGGGTCGGCGTCGACGACGACACCGGGGGTGCCGAGGGACGGCGCGTGGTCCCGGGTGGCCCGGTGGGTGAGCAGCACCGCCGCCCCGGTGTCGTCCAGGACGCGGCGCAGGCGGGCCGCCGGGGCCCGGGTGTCCAGGGGTACGTAGGCGCCGCCGGCCTTGGTGGCCGCCAGGACCGCCACCACCACGTCGACGGAGCGTTCCATGAGCACGGCCACGGTGCTGTCGCAGCGGACGCCGAGGGCGATGAGCCGGTGGGCCAGCCGGTTGGCCCGGGCGTTCAACTCCGCGTAGGACAGGGTGGTTTCGCCGCACACCACGGCGGGCGCCTCGGGCCTGCGCGCGACCTCGGCCGCGAAGGCCGCGGGCACCGTCGGGTGCGGCAGCGGCCGCGTGGTGCGGTTGGCGGCCACGACGGTCCGGTGCCGTTCCTCGGGGGTGAGGAGGTCGGGCCGGCCGATCGGCCGGTCCGGGTCGGCGGCCACCGCGTCCAGGAAGCGGAGGAACCGCTGCTGGTGGGCGGTGAGTTCGGCCTCGGTGTAGAGCGCGGGGTTGGCGTCGAGGTCGAGCCGGGGCTCGGTGCCGTCGGAGCGGTCGTAGACGGAGAAGGAGATGTCCTCGACCGGCCCGTTGGACAGGTTGTGCACGGTGGCCCGGACGCCCGCGAAGTCCAGGTGGTAGTAGAAGGACATGATGTTGACGACGGGCCCGAACAGGACCCGCTCCGACCGGGCCGGGTCCAGTTCCCTGCGCAGGTCCTCGCTGCGGTGGCGCTGGTGCCCGCGCTGGGCGGCGACCTCCTCGGCCACCTGTCGCGCGAGCGCGGACAGGCTCTGCTCGGGGTGGACGCGCAGCCGCAGCGGCACCACGTTCGCCACCATGCCGGGGACGGCCGGTGCGGCGGAGCCGGTGCGCCCGGTCACCGGCATGCTGAGCACGACGTCCCGTTCGCCGCTGAGGCGGTAGAGGTACGCGGCGACCGCGGCGGTGAAGGCGGTGGGCCAGCTCGCCCCGGCGGGTCGCGCGGCCCGCCGCAGCGCGGCCAGGGTGGGCGCGTCGAGGCTGCCGGTGCGGCGCAGGAAGCCGTCCGAGGCGGGCGCCGAGCGGCTGGCGAGGCTGACCGGGTCCGGTCGTCCGGCCAGCCGGGCCGCCCAGAACTCCCGGTCCCGCTCGGGCTGTTCGGAGGCGTGGTAGGCGGCGTCGTGCGCCAGCAGGGCGCTCAGCGGCCCGAAGGCCGGCCCCGCCCCGGCCCGGCCCCCGACCAGTCCGGTGTAGGTCTTGGCGACGCGGCGCGCGATGAGCGACATGCTGAAGCCGTCGACCACGATGTGGTGGACGCGCTGGTACCAGAGGAAGCGGTCCGGCGCGACGGCGAACAGGGCCTGGCGGAACAGCGGGTCCCGGGTGAGCCCGAGCGGGGTGGACAGGTCGGCGCGCATCCAGCGCTCGGCCTCCCCCAGCGGGTCCGGCGTCGAGGTGAGGTCGACGTGGTGCATCGTCCAGTCGGGCGACGCGGTGACGACCTGCCGGGGGCCGTCGGCGCCGTCGGTGAGGCGGACGCGCAGGGACTCGGTCTCGTCCACCACGCGCCGTACGGCCGTCTCGAACAGCTCCGGGTCGATCGGCCCGGGGATGTCCACGTACTCACCGGTGTTGTAGGCGGGGCTGCCGGGGCGCAGGTGGTGGGCGAACCAGATGCCGGACTGCGCCGACGACAGCGGCAGCTCCTTCTCGTCGCTCATCCGAGCTCCTCCAGGACGGCCGACAGCGCGTCGGCGAAGCGGGCGACGTGCGGCGGCGACAGCATGTCGTGGTGGTTGCCGGGGACCTCGACCACGCTCAACGCCCCCCGGGTACGGTCCCGCCACCGGGCGGGGAGCACGACCGGGCCGCCGAGTTCGGGGTGGGTCTCGGCGCTGGTGAACAGGTGGATCGGTGTCCGCAGCCGTGCCGTCGACCGGTAGCGCCGGGCGGCGGCGCCGTTGGCGGTGAACACCCTTGCCATGCGCCGCAGTTGTTCGGTGCGCACCCCCTCGGGAAGGTGCTCGCGGCCCTCCGCGTCGTGGAGCAGCAGGGCGAGGGCGGCCTCCTCGTCGAGCTCCTGGAGGTCCCCGTCCGCCCCGGTGGCGGCTCCACCGGTGGACGCGGGCGCTCCGACGTCGATGATCCCGAGGAACCCCGGGGGGTTCCCCTGCTCCTCCAGCAGGCGGGCCAGCTCGAAGGCGACCAGCCCGCCGAAGGACCAGCCCGCCAGCAGGTACGGGCCGTCGGGCAGGACGGACCGCAGCTCCCGCAGGTAGCGCCGCGCCTGCTCCTCGACGGTGGCCAGGGCCGGCTCGTCGGTGTTGTAGCCGACGGCCTCCAGGCCG
Organism: Kitasatospora sp. NPDC001261; assembly: GCF_042896795.1. Classification (NCBI taxonomy): domain Bacteria; kingdom Bacillati; phylum Actinomycetota; class Actinomycetes; order Kitasatosporales; family Streptomycetaceae; genus Kitasatospora; species Kitasatospora sp. NPDC001261. Next base: position 21,173 of record NZ_JBIAXP010000016.1, on the reverse strand, counting down.
TAGACGGGCCGGCCGCCCAGAGGGGATTCGGCGAGCCGCTCGGTGAGCTGTCCGGCCAGGTGGAGGAAGGAGCACACGTCGCCGCTCTGCGGGTGCACCAGGATCAGCGGCGCCCGGCGGCGGTCCCCCTCGGCCAGCGGAACCACCAGTCGGCGCAGGGCCCGGGCCGCGTTGGGCAGTTCCGCGCACAGCCCCTCGACGGTGGGGTGGCGGAACACCGTGTTCAGCGGCACGGTCACCCCCCACTCCCGCCGGACGGCCTCCACCAGCTCGACCGCCCTCAGGGAGTGCCCGCCCAGCGCGAAGAAGTCGTCCCGGACGCCGACCCGCGGGGTGCCCAGCACGCGCTCCCAGATCCTGGTCATCAGGAGTTCCGGCAGGTCCCGTGGCGGGAGCGCACCGGCCTCGTGGTCGTGGCGGGCGGGCTCGGGCAGGGCCCCGCGGTCCACCTTGCCGTTGGTGGTCAGGGGGATCCGGTCGAGCGCGGTCAGCGTCGCGGGCACCATGAACTCGGGCAGGGTCTGGCGCAGGGAGCGCCGCACGGCCGCCACGTCACCCGGCCCGTCCTGCCACACCAGGTAACCGGCCAGTTCGGCGTCCGTCCCGCCGCCGCGCACCGTCACCGCGGCCCTGGCGACACCGGGCTGCGCGCACAGCGCGGCCTCGATCTCGCCCAGCTCGATGCGGTACCCGCGGATCTTCACCTGCTCGTCGGTGCGGCCGAGGAAGACCAGGCTGCCGTCCGGCAGGTACCGCGCCAGGTCGCCGGTCCGGTACAGCCGGCCGCCGTCCGCGCCGAACGGGTCGGGCACGAAGCGCTCGGCGGTCAGCCCCGGCCGGTTGGCGTACCCGCGGGTGACGCCGACCCCGCCGATGTGGATCTCCCCGGGGACGCCGACGGGCACCGGGGCGCCGGCCGGGTCCAGCAGGTAGATCCGGAGGTTGCCGAGCGGCCGGCCGATCGGCACGGACCCGCCCGGCCGGGCCAGGTCCCGGTCGGCGTCCACCCGCCGGGTGACGCAGCCGACGGACGCCTCGGTGGGACCGTAGCCGTTCCAGAGCGTGGAGACCCGGTCGAGGAGCCGCCGGGCCAGGGCGGGCTGGAGCGGTTCGCCCACGCAGATCGCCTGGAACCGGCCGCCCTGCCAGCCGCCGTCCAGCAGCAGGAGCCAGGTGGCCGGGGTGGCCATGAGCGTGGTGACGCCGAACTCGCGCATCATCTCCGTCAGGCGCGGGCCGTCGACCGCGACCTCCGACGGGGCGATCACCACGCTCGCGCCCCAGGCCAGCGGCATGAGCACCTGGGGGACGATGACGTCGAAGGAGATCGAGGCCACCGAGGCGACGACGTCGGACCCGTCGAGGTCCAGCTGTCGACCGCGGACCACCAGGTAGTTGACCACGCCCTCGTGCGGGACCAGCACGGCCTTGGGGCGGCCGGTCGAACCGGAGGTGTAGATCGAGTACGCCAGGTCGGCGGGCGTCGCGAGCGGCGGCAGCCGGTCCTCGGACAGGGCCGCGACGAGCGGGGCCTCGGCGTCCAGCCACACCGTCTCGGCGCCGTGCTCCGGCAGCCGGTCGGCCAGGGAGCGCCGGGTGAGCAGCAGCGGCACGTCGGCGTCGGCGAGCATGAACGACATCCGCTGGGCCGGGAGGTCCGGGTCCAGCGGCAGGTAGGCGGCGCCCGACTTGAGGACGGCCAGCAGGGCCACGACCAGCTCCGCCGAGCGCGGCAGGCAGACACCGACCAGGCGTTCCGGCCGGGCTCCCCGGGCTCGCAGGTGCCGGGCCAACCGGTTGGCCCGGCCGTCGAGTTCCCGGTAGGTCAGTCGCTCGCTTCCGCAGCGGACCGCCACCGCCTCGGGGGTCAGCCGGGCCCGCTCCTCCACCAGCTCGTGCACGCAGAGGTCGGCGGGGAAGGGTTCGTCGGTGGCGTTGGCGGCCACCAGCAGCGCCTCGCGCTCGGCCTCGGTGAGCAGGTCCAGGCGGGAGACCGGACGGTCGGGGTCGTCGGCCGCGGCGTCCAGCAGCCGGAGGTAATGGCCGACCAGGCGCTCCACGCTCGCGCGGTCGAACAGCGCGGTGTCGAAGGCCACGGTGCCGGTCGTGCCGGTCGTCCCGCTCGTGCCGGCCGTGCCGTCCGGGCCGCCCGGCCGGTCGGCGATCACCAGGCTGAGGTCGACCTTGGCCGTGCCGTTGTCGACCTCCAGCTGTTCGACCTCCGTCCCGGCCAGCCGGAGGGAGGCGGTCGGGTCGGACAGGCCGGCGACCATCACCTGGAACAGCGGGTTGCGGTCGAGGCCGCGGGCCGGCCGCAGCTCCTGCACCAGCCGCTCGAACGGTACGTCCTGGTGCGCGTAGGCGTCCAGGGCGGTCCGGCGGACCCGGTCGAGCAGCTCGGCGAAGCCCGGGTCGTCCGCGAGGTCGGTGCGCAGGACCACGGTGTTGATGAACGAGCCCACCAGCGGGTCGAGTTCCGGCCGGGTGCGGCCCGCGACCGGCGTGCCGACCGCCACGTCGGACTGCCCGCTGTAGCGGGCCAGCAGGGCCTGGAACCCGGCCAGCAGCGTCATGAACATCGTCGCGCCGTGCCGCCGGCCCAGCAGCCGCAGCCGCTCGGCCAGTTCCTCGGGCACCGTGAAGGTGATCCGCTCGCCCCGGCCCGCGCGGACCGGTCCGCGCGGACGGTCGGTGGGCAGGTCCAGCGGCGACAGCCCGGACAACTGTGCGCTCCAGTAGTCCAGTTGGCTCTGCAGGCGGTCGCCGGAGAGCCGGGCCCGCTGCCAGTGGGCGAAGTCCGCGTACTGGATCCGCAAGGGCGGCAGCTCGTGCTCGCGGCCTTCCAGCCGGCTCCGGTACATCGCCGACAGGTCGTCCCACAGCAGCGGCATCGACCAGCCGTCGACCGCGATGTGGTGGACGACCACCACCAGGAGGTGCTCGTCCTCGTCGACCCGCAGCAGCGACGCGCGCAGCAGCGGGGCGGCGGCCAGGTCGAAGGGGCGCAGGATCTCGGAGTGGACGAGGTCGAGGGCGAGTTCCGTCCGGCGTTCCGCGGGCTCGGTCCGCAGGTCCGTGACGGGCAGGTCGACCGGCCGGGCCGGCTCCACCGAGGGGACGGGGCGGCCGTCCTCCTCGGGGAAGGCGGTGCGCAGGACTTCGTGGCGCCGCACCAGGTCGGTGAGGCCGTGGCCGAGGGCGGCCACGTCCAGCGGGCCGCGCAGCCGGAAGACCTCGTGGACGTTGTACAGCGCGGGGCCGTCGGACAGCCGCTCGATCAGCCACATGCGCTCCTGGGTGAACGACGGCACCCGCGCACCCTCCGGGCGGGGCGGGACCGCGGCCTCCGGCTCGCCCTCGGCGGCCCTGCTCCGGGCCGCGCGGACGCGTTGGTCGAGCAGGGCGCGTAGGCCGGCCCGCGTGGAAGCGGTCGGCTGGCCGGGCTTTTCGGGGCGACTGTGCTGTGCCTTCACGGGTGACGGGCCTTTCCGGCGGGGAGCGGTTCCGCCTCGGCTTCGCCGAGGTCCGCTAGCAGCGCCGCGTCGATGCCGTCGGCGAGTTCGGCGACGGTCGGGTGGTAGAAGAGCAGGACGACCGGCAGTTCGAGGTCGAGCGCCCGGCCGAGCCGGGACATGACCTTCGAGGCGAGCAGCGAATGGCCGCCCAGTTCGAAGAAGTCGCTGTGCACGCCGTCCGGGGTGACTCCGAGCACCTCGGCCCAGGTCTCCAGCACGAGGAGTTCGGTCTCGGTCTCGGCGGCGCCGGCCTGGGAGGCATCGGGCCGCGGGGCCACGGGGTGCACGGTGGGAGCAGAGGAGCCGACGCGGAGGCCGGGCGGGGTCTGCCAGGCGGAGATCGGCCGCTCGGGAGCGCCGACGAGGTGGTCGAGCAGCGCTGTGAAGCCCTCGGCGAGCTGCCTCACCGTGTCGCGCTCGAAGAGGTCGGCGGCGTAGCGGATGACGCCGGTGAGGCGGTCGCCGAGGTCCGTCAGGGAGACCTCGATGTCGAACTTGGCGATGTCATTGGGTATCTGATGGCTGCTCACTTCCAGCCCAGGGAGGCCGGACGGGAGCGCGGGCGGATCCTCCAGCTGGAACATGACGGTGACCAGCGGGTGCTGGCCGAGGTCGCGCTCGGGCCGCAGCTCCTGCACCAGCCGCTCGAACGGCACGTCCTGGTGGGCGTAGGCCTCCACCGCGCACCGCCGCACCCGGGCGAGCACGTCGGTGAAGCCGGGGTCGCCGGACAGGTCGGTGCGCAGGACGAGGGTGTTGACGAAGAAGCCGACCAGCGGCTCCACCTCGATCCGGGTCCGCCCGGAGATCGGGGTGCCCACCGTCACGTCGTCCTGTCCCGTGCAGCGCGCGAGCAGGACCTGGAAGGCGGCCAGCAGCGTCATGAACGGCGTCACCTCGTGGGTGCGCCCCAGTGCGCGGATCCGGTCGGCGAGTTCCGCCGGGATCTCGATCTCGACCTGGTCGCCCCGACCGGACCACGCCGCGGGGCGCTCCCGGTCCGTCGGGAGCACCGACGGGACCAGGTCGGCCAAGTGCTGGCTCCAGTAGTCGAGTTGGCCTTGCAGCGCGGCTCCGGCCAGGTGGTTCCGCTGCCAGTGCGCGAAGTCGGCGTACTGGACGGGCAGGTCCGGCAGGGCGATCGGCCGGCCGTCGACGGCGGCGCCGTACCCGGCGGAGAACTCCTGCCACAGCACCGGCAGCGACCAGCCGTCGCAGGCGATGTGATGGATCACCAGGACCAGCAGGTGGTCGTCGGGGGCGACGCGGATCAGTCGGGCCCGCAGCATCGGGGCGGCGCCGAGGTCGAAGGGGGCCGCCAGGTCGGCGGCCACCAGCTCCCGGGCCCGCTGCCAGGCCTGCTCCGCCGGGGTGTGCGCCAGGTCGGTGATCGTCGGCACGAAGGTCTCGACCGGCTCCGTGACGTGGCACGGGCCGTCCTCGGAGTCGGCGATCCTGCCGCGCAACACCTCGTGGCGCCGCACGACGTCGGTCAGCGCCCGGACGAGCGCCTCCTGGTCCAGCCGGCCACGCAGGCGGACCGCGGTCGGGACGTTGTGGTCCGGCAGACCCGGCCGCAACCGGTCGAGGAACCACAGCCGTTGCTGGGCGAAGGACAACTGGGTCGGAGCGTGCGCGCTCCGATCGGAGCCAGGCATGACGGATCCACCTTTCACGGCGATCGGGAGCGCTAAAGCACCCCGGAAATCCCCTCGCCGATTCGCTTCTTCGCGAACAGTACGGCGGATACTAGGCAGCTCCCGTCTCACTCCGCAAGACAGAGAAGGGGGTCGAAGGCATCAGGACAATCTTTACGCCAGACCCCGCTAATCCTTATGTAGATTGAACACGCTCGACGGCTAGCATCCGCGCGCCCGACCGCCACACCCTCCCTGACGTGCCGTCATCGTGTAGATCGAGCACACCACTTCCGTGGACGAGCACCACGTGATAATTCTTCTTTCGCCGGGAAGGCGGTCGGACGGGCCCCTTTCGTGTCGGCCCTTCATTGTTCCGAAAAAGATCGGTGAACCCGTTGCATGAACTCATCCGTTGTCTATAGAGCCCACCCCGTTGCATGAACTCGGAGAAGTCATGATGCAGCAGCCAAGCCTGGTGGGTTCATTCGTCTCGCACGCCACCGACCACCCCGGTGATCCGGCCCTGGTGTGGCACGGGGAGGAGACGACCTACCGCGAACTCCACCGGGCGGCGGAGCGGGAGCGCCTGCGGATCGCCCGGCTCGCCCCGGACGGCGACGAGCCGATCGGCATCCCGGCCGCCAAGTCGCCCTCGACGATCGCCCTGGTGCTCGCCTGCCTGCTGGAAGGGCGGCGCTTCCTGCTGCTACCGGCGCCCGTACCGGAGGGCGGGACCGCCCACGCGCCGGCCGAGCGGGCCGGCATCCGGCACGTCCTCTCACCGGAGGACCCCGGTCCGGACGCCCGGGAGCGGCCGGCGGAACCGAAGCCGCCGCGCGCCACGGAACCCGCCGACGTCTCCTTCATGTTCACCACCTCCGGTTCCACCGGGCGGCCGAAGATCGTGCCGCTGAGCACGGGCGCGGTGGACCGCTTCACCACCTGGGCCGGCGAGCGGTTCGGCATCCGTCGGGGAACGACGGTCCTCAACTACGCGCCGCTCACCTTCGACCTGTGCCTGCTGGACATCTGGGCCACGCTCAAGCACGGCGGCCGCGTCGTCCTGGTCGATCCGGCCCGGGCCACCCAGCCGGGCCACCTGCTGGACCTGCTCTCCCGCCACGAGGTCCAACTCGTCCAGGCGGTACCGATGTTCTACCAACTGCTGGTCGACGCGACCGCGCAGAGCGGCCGCCGGCTCGACACCGTCGAGCACGTCGTCTTCACCGGCGACAGCCTGCCCGCCCGCTGCCTGGCCGAGCTGCCGCGCCTGTTCCCCGGCGCGCGGCTCCACAACGTCTACGGCTGCACCGAGACCAACGACAGCTTCCTGCACGAGGTCGACGGCACCGAGCCGCCGGACGGCCCGGTGCCGATCGGGCGCCCGCTGCCCGGAGTCCACGCGGTGATCGTCGGCGCCGACGGCGCGATCGTCACCGGGCCGGGCACCGGCGAACTCCACGTCGCGACGCCCTTCCAGACCGACGGCTACCTGGACCGGGCCCAGGACGCCGACAGGTTCGCGACCCACCACCACGACGGGGAGACCCGGCGCTACTTCCGCAGCGGCGACCTCGTCCGGCGCGACGAGGACGGCCGCGTCACCCTGGAAGGCCGCAACGACCACCAGGTCAAGGTCCGCGGCACCCGGGTCAACACCCACGAGGTCGAACAGGTGCTGCTCGACCACCCCGAGGTCGTCGAGGCGGCCGTGGTGGCCGTACCCGACCCGGTGGCCGGCCGCCTGCTGCGCGGCCTGGTCCGCCGCGCCCCGGACAGCCGGCTGAACTCGCTGGCGCTGCGCCGGCACTGCGCCCAGCGCCTCCCGCTCACCGCCGTCCCCTCGACCCTGCGGATCGTGGACGACCCGCTGCCCAGGACGTCCACCGGAAAGATCGACCGCGCGCCCGTCGAGCGCGCCTGCTCCCCCTCCCAGCCCACCGAAGGAACGGCCACGTGAACCACGCCGCGGTAGTCACCCAGTTCATCATCGAGGAGTTCCTGCCCGACGTCGGCCCGAACGAGCTGGACGCCGACTACGACCTCGTGGACGGCGGGGTCATCGACAGCCTCGGCCTGCTCAAGACGATCGCCTGGCTGGAGGACCGCTTCGACGTGCGCGTCGAGGAGTTCGACCTCGACCCGGACAGCTTCCGCTCCGTCGGCTCGATCAGCAGGTTCATCGACCAGGCCCAGCCGCAGCGGACGGACGCCCTCTAGTCATGCACGAGGTGCTGCGAGCGCTGATCCGCCGGGACCGCGCCGTCGACCAGGAGCTGTGGGGGTCCTTCTGGGACCAGCTGCGGGACGGCGCCCTGCGGCCCGGCGAAACGGTGGCGCTGCTGTCCTCGCTGTCCACCCGGATGCCCGACCGGGACACGCTGGTCGCGATGCTCCGCTCGCTGGACGAGCGGCGGCCGACCGTCGCCGCGCGGCTGGACGGCACGGCCAACATCGTCGGCACCGGAGGCGGGCCGGCCACGTTCAACATCTCCACCGCCGCGGCCTTCCTCGCCTCGGCCCTGGGCGTCCGCGTCGTCAAGACGGGCTCCCGCGCCTACACGAGCGCCTGCGGCTCCCACGACCTGCTCGACCGCCTCGGTATCGCACGGACCACCTCGTACGAGCGGACCGAGGAGCGGCTGGAACGCTTCGGCATCGCCTTCCCGGGGAACTTCGTCTACCCGCGGGAGGTTGCGCTGCTGGCCCGGAGCATCGTGCCGATGGACCTGCGGATGATCGGCGGGTTCATCAACTCCGTCGGGCCCTTCCTGGCCGCGGTGCCGGTCTCCGCCCAGCTCGTCGGCGTCTCGGACCGTTCGCTGCTGCCGGCGCTGGGCCAGGTCGCCGCCACCGTCACCGACCGGAGGATCTGGCTCTGCTCCAACGAGCTGGGCATCGACGAGCTCGTCGGCTCCGTCGACAACCTCCTCCTCCCCAATGACGGCACCGACCCGATCCACCTGCCGGCCGAGGCTCCCGCGAGCGCGACCGACACGATCGCCGAACTGCGGCCCGCCGCCGGAGGAGAGGACGTGGTCGAGCACTTCCTCGGCGTGCTCTCCGGAGCGGGGACGGCGCTCGCCACCCGGACCGTCTGCCTGAACGCCGCCGCACTGGCCGTCGCGAGCGGGCTGATCGACGGGTGGCCGGAGGCGATCCGGGCGGCCGAGGACGCCCTGCGCGGCGGCGCCGCCCGCGACCTCGTCGACCGCCTCCGCACCCGACCGGCGCGTGCGCGGTGAGCGGGTTCTTCGCCCGCCGGCCACCGGACCGGCCCGGCCTGGCCGTGTTCCTCAACGCCGGAGACCCCCCGCTGCCCGTCCTGGCCGACGTGATGCGGATGCTCGACGACTGCCGGGTGGACTGCCTGGAGCTGGCGGTGCCCTTTCCGAACTCGGTCACCGACGGGCCCGTCATCCGCCGCTCGGCGCAGCGGGCCCTGGCCGACGGCGTCGGACTCGACGAGGTGCTCGACTTCCTCGCCGGGGTCCTGCCCGGGCTGCGCCACCTGCGGGTGGCCCTGCTGGCCGACTGGAGCCACACGGTCAGGGCCCCGACCGTGCCCGGCTTCGTCCGGCGGGTCGCCGACGCGGGCGTCCACGGGCTGCTGGTCCACGGCCTGCCGCCGCGGCTGCGGGCCGACTGCCTCGACGCGGTGCGGGCGGCCGGGCTGCCCCTGGTCGCCACCTGCTACGCCGCGTCGTCGCCCGAGGTACAGGCCGCGGCCGCCGACTGCGCCACCGCGTACCTGTACCTGGTGGCCCACTACGGCCGCAGCGGCGGCGGGCTCACCGCCGACCACCGGGAGCTGGCCGCCGCGCTGGCCGCGCTGCGGACGAGGACCACCGCACCGATCGCCGTCGGGTTCGGCGTCCGCTCCCGGGCGGACATCGACCTGCTGCACGGCCTCGGCGCCGACGCCGCGGTCGTGGGCAGCGCCGGGGTCGCCCGGATCGAGCACGCCCTCGCCGAAGGGGCCGACGTGGTCGAGGAGTTCCACACCTTCATCCAGACCGTTTCGCCGTACTCACCAAGCCGCCAGGAGGCACACCGATGATCGTCCGACACCTTGCCGACGTGAAGACCGTGGACTGGGGCAACGGGCTCAGCCGCCGGTTCCTGCTCGAGTCCGACGGCCTGGGCTACACGATGACGGACACCACCGTCCGGGCCGGCACCAAGTCGCGGCTGGAGTACCGCCGCCACCTGGAGGCCTGCTACTGCATCGAGGGGAAGGGCGAGGTCGTGGACACCGACGGCACCTCCCACCCGCTGGAGCCGGGCACGCTGTACGCGCTCGACCGCAACGACGCCCACTTCCTGATCGCGAGCCCGGAGGAGGACCTCCGCCTGGTGTGCGTGTTCTCGCCCGCGCTGCGCGGCGACGAGCGCCACAACCTGGACTCGGCCGACTTCTCCGAGTACTGACAGGGACGGACAGATGATCAGGTGGAACGCCGACCAGCTCGCCCTGGGCGAGGGGATCGCCCAGTGGTGCGAGGAGCTCAGCTCCGGCCATCTCGAAGGGGACGCCGAAGGCGCCTTCCCGTGGGACAAGTGGAAGCTGATCCAGAGGTCCGGGATCCTCGGCCTGCCGTTCGACGAGCAGTGGGGCGGGCTGGGCCAGGACCTGCTCACCACCATGCACGTGCTCGAACGGCTCGGCACCGGGTGCCGTGACGGCGGACTGAACTTCTCGGTCGCCACCCACCTGGTCGGCGTCGGGGTCCCGCTGCAACGGTTCGGCTCGCCGGAGCTCAAGGCGCGCCACCTGCCGGGGATCTGCTCGGGAGAGACGATCGGCGCGCACGCGATCAGCGAGACCGAGAGCGGCTCCGACGCGCTGGCGATGAGGACCACGGCCACCCGCGAGGGCGACGACTTCGTCCTGCGGGGCGGCAAGTCCTTCATCACCAACGGCCCGGTGGCCGACGTGTTCGTGGTGTACGCGCGCACCCACCCGAGCAGCGGCCCGCTCAGCATCACCGCCTTCGTCGTGGAGCGGGACACCCCGGGGCTCGTCATCGGGCCGCCCGTCGCCACCATGGGGCTGCGGACCGCGCCGCTGAGCGAACTGCACTTCGACGACTGCCGGATCCCCGCGTCCGCCGTGATCGGCCGGGTCGGCTCCGGGTTCCTGGTCCTGGACCACGTGATGAAGTGGGAGATCCTCTGCTCCTTCGTCATCAGCACCGGGCAGATGCGCCACCGGCTCGACCGCTGCGTCGAGTACGCCAAGGAACGCGTCCAGTTCGGCAGTCCGATCGGCTCGTACCAGTCGATCTCCCACAAGCTCGTGGAGATGAGCATCGGCCTGGACACCGCGCGGAAGTGGCTCTACGACACGGCCGTCCGGCTGACGCAGGGCGAGAACGTCACGAGGGACATCGCCGTCAGCAAGCTCCTCGCCAGCGAGAGCAACCTCTCCTCCGCCCTGGCCGCCGTGCAGATCTTCGGCGGCAGCGGGTACCTGGCCGAGTACGGGCTGGAGAAGGACCTGCGCGACGCGGTCGCCGGCCCGATCTACTCGGGCACGTCGGAGATCCAGCGCAACCGCGTCGCCGCCATGTTGGGGCTGTGACGCCCGATGCTGCTCAAGATCTGCGGAGCCGCCTCGGCCGAGGACGTGGCCTCGCTCGACCGGGCCGGCGCCGACCTCGTCGGCCTGTGGCACGGCGTCCCGAGGGGTCACGCCGACCTGACGCTCGATCAACTCACTGTGGTGGCAGGCGCTGTCCATCGAACCGCGCGACTGCGACCGGTCCTCGTGACCTTCCTCAACGACGCCGAGGCGCTGCGCGCGGCGACGGCCGCGGCCCGGATGCCGTGGGTCCAACTGCACGGCTACCAGCCGCCGGGACTGGTCCGCACCCTCAAGGGCAGCACGGACCTCATCGTGGTCAAGGTGCTGCACCTCGGTGCGGACACCCGCGCGGAGCGGTCCCTGATCGCGGCGTACGAACGGGCGGGAACGGACCTCTTCCTGCTGGACGCGGTGGCCGGGGACGGCCGGATCGGCAGCACCGGGCAACCGGCCGACTGCGCGGCCGTCCTCGGGATCGCGGACCGCCTCTCGCGCCCCTTCCTGCTGGCCGGCGGCCTCTCGGCCGACAACCGGGAGGCCTACCGGGCGGTGCTGGACCACCCCCTGTTCCTGGGCATCGACGTGGACACCGCGGCCAGGGACCCCGACGGACGGCTGAGCACCGAGCGGGTCACGGCCGTACGGCGCGGCTGGCGGGTGCCGGACGGCGCCGGGGCGGCCGGGAGGCCCGGATGACGGCCGCGTTCATCGAGGCGCTGCTGGACGCCCGCCGACCGGTGATCATGGAGCTCAAGCGCCAGGACGCTGCCGGGCAGGACCTGTTCGGCGACAGGTCGGCCGCCCGGCTGGTCGCCGACTACCAGGAGGTCGGCGCCCCCTGCCTGTCCGTGGTGACCGGGCGGTGGTTCGGCGGCACCCCGGAGCTGCTGCGCGAGGTCGTGGCGGCGACGGACTTGCCCGTGCTGCAGAAGGACTTCATCACCCGCCGGAGCCAGCTGCACCAGGCCCGCGAGAGCGGCGCGTCCGCGGTCCTGCTCACCGCCGCGCTGCTGCCGCGCGCCACCCTGGGCCACCTGGTCGAACTCGGCCTGAGCCTGGGCCTGACGCCGTTCGTCGAGGTCGTCACCGAGGAGGAGATCAGCCGTGTGCCACGCGCCGAGGAGTGCGTGATCGCGGTGAACAACAAGGACATCGGCGACCGCGAACGCGGCGCCGGCGACCTCGGGCGGAGCTCGGCGCTCCTGCCCGCGGTGCTGGGCAGCGGCACCCGGTGCCCGGTGAGCGCCGGGGCCGTCCGCTCCCCCGAGGACGCGGCCCGCCTGCTCCAGGAGGGCTTCGCCGGTGTGCTCATCGGGACGGGCCTCCTGCGCGCCCCCAGCCTGCCGGCCTGGCTGGACGGCCTCGACGCCCGCCGTGGCACCCGCGCCGACCCTCGCCACGAACCGGCTCCACCCCCAACCATCGACATCCGGAGGTAACGGCATGACCAGCGAAGCACCCGAGCAGTGGAAGGTCGTCGTCAACGACGAGGAGCAGTACTCGATCTGGTCCGCCGACCGCGAGACCCCGGCGGGCTGGCACGAGGACGGCGTACGGGGCGCGAAGGACGACTGCCTCGCGCACATCGAACGCGTCTGGACCGACATGCGCCCCCGCAGCCTGCGCCTGCGCTCCGTCCCGGAGGAGGGTGGTGCGCAGTGAGCCGGACGCTCGCGCCGCACGGTGCGCGCCCCGCGACCGGGCCCGTGCTCTCCACCACCCTGAACCTCCCGGAGTGCCGGGCCCGGGGCTGGGTCGTCGTCGACTCCATGGTCGACGGCCTGGCCATGGGCGGCACCAGGATGACCCCGACGGTGACCGAGCGGGAGCTGGCCGGGCTCGCCCGGGCGATGACCCACAAGCTGGCGCTGGTCGGCCTGCCCATCGGCGGTGCCAAGGCCGGCATCGCCCCCGATCCCGGCGCCGCTGTCGAACGGCGGGCGGTGATGCGGGAGTTCGGCCGCGCCGCGGCCCCGCTGCTGCACGGCGGGGTGTACCTGGGCTGCGACCAGGGCACCACCTACGCCGACCGGCGGCAGGCCTTCGAGGCCGCCGGGTACGACGTCACCCGCCGCCCCGGCACCACCCGCCTCACCGTCGGCTGGGCCGAACTGTGGGACCACATGGCCGACATCACCGGGTTCGGCGTGGCCGTGGCGGTGCTCGGCGCCCTGCGCGCCTCCGGTGCGCGGACCCCGCAGCGCGTCGCGATCCAGGGCTTCGGCACCGTCGGGCGCGCGGTGGCCGACCACCTGGCCGCCCACGGCCACCTGGTGGTGGCGGTGGCCGACGTCCTGGGCACCGTCGAGGACCAGCGCGGACTGCCCGTCGCCGAACTCACCGCGCTCACCAGCAGCGACGGCACGATCGACCGGAGCCGGCTGCCCGCCCGGGTCACCGTCCACGGGCCCGGGCAGGCCTGGCTGCACGTCGACGCCGACGTGCTGGTGCTGGCGGCCTCCCCCGCCGCGGTCGACGAGGAGGCGGTGCCGGCGGTCCGGGCCCGCCTGGTGGTCGAGGGCGGAAACCTGAGCTGCACCGAACCGGCCCGCCGGCTGCTGCGCGAGGCCGGCCACACCGTCCTGCCGGACGTGGTGGTCAACGTCGGCGGGGCGGCGGCGACCGGGTGCGTGCTCACCGGGCTGGCCCCGTCCGACCTGCCGCTCCCCAAACTGTCCGGGTGGCTGCGCGACTGGGTCGCCGGCCGGGTCGCCAGGAACTGCGAGCTGGTGCAGGAGCTGAGCGCCTCGGGCAGCGCCGACCCGGTCGCCCAGCTCCTCGGCTCGCGCGCGACCCCGCCCGGCGCCACCGGATCGGAGGCCTCGGCCGAGCGGTGACCGGGCCGGCGGACGCGCCGCCCCGCGGAACGCGGCCTCGCGGCGGGGCGGCGCGGCGCGCCGGCTACTTGACCGAGCCTGCGGTGAGCCCGGAGACGACGTGGCGCTCGATCACCGCGAACAGCACGACGACCGGCACGATGGCCACCAGCGAGGCGGCGAACACGTAGTTCCACTGCACGCTGTAGGCGCCGATCATGTTGTTGATGCCGACCGTGAGCGGCTGCCGGTCGGGCGAGTTGGTGAGGGTCAGGCCCATGATGAACTCGTTCCAGGCCGAGATGAACGTGAAGATCACGGCGGTGACCACGCCGGGCAGCGCCAGCGGCAGGGTGACGCGGAACAGCGCGCCCATGCGACCGTTGCCGTCGATCATCGCGGCCTCCTCCAACTCCCTGGGTATGGAGCCGATGTAGGCGCTCAGGATCCAGATCGCGAAGGCCAGGTTGAAGGCGGCGTTGGCGAGCACCAGGACGATCGGGGTGTCCAGCAGGTCCAGCGCGAAGAACTCCCGGTAGAGGCCGACCTGAAGGGCGGTGGGCTGGAACATCTGGGTGACCAGCACCAGCAGCAGGAAGGCCTTGCGGCCGCGGAAGCGCACCCGGGCGGTGTAGTACGCGGCGGGCAGGGCGACCAGCAGCACCAGCAGCGTCGAGCCTCCGGCCACCAGCAGGGTGGTCCGCAGGTTCTGGCCGAGCGTGGTGTCCGTCCAGACCCTGGTGAAGGCGGAGAAGTCGAAGTGCGTCGGCAGGTAGGAGTTGTCCCGCAGCTGGCCGGCCGGGCGTCCGCCGGTGATCAGCATCTCGACGTACGGGAGCACGAAGAGCGCGGCGAGCGCCCAGGCCAGCGCGGTGAGCAGGACGGTCCGTGCGCGCGGGCGGTGCTTCGCCGGCGGCGACTGCGGGGTGGTCACCGGCCCTCCTCCTCGTTCCAGCGGCTGACCTTGAGGAAGACGGCCACCATGAGGACCACGACGACGAAGTTGACCACGGACATCGCGGCGGACTCGGCGACGTCGTAGCCGCGCAACATGTACATGAACACGGTGGTGGTGGCGGTGTCGGCGTTCGGGCCGCCCTGGGTCATGCCCCAGATGACCGGGAAGGAGTTGAAGACGTTGATCAGGTTGATCACCAGACCGACCAGGAAGGCCGGGCGCAGCAGCGGCAGGGTGACCTTGCGGTAGGTCTGCCAGGGCGTGGCGCCGTCGACCCTGGCGGCCTCGTGGACCTCCTCGGGGATGGTCTGCAGGCCGGCCAGCAGGGTGTAGGTGGTGAACGGCAGTGAGACGAAGACGGCGACGAGCACCAGCCAGGGCTTCGCGTGGGCGGCGTCGCCGAGCCAGGCCTGGGAGCGGTCGATCAGGCCGAGGTCGAGCAGCAGCCGGTTGAACACGCCGGCGACCTGGTCGAGCATCCAGCGGAAGCCGATCGCGGTCATCAGTACGGAGGCGGCCCAGGGCGCGACGAGCGCCCAGCGGGTGACGCGACGGCCGGGGAAGTTCCGGTTGAACAACTGCGCCAGCGCGAGCGAGATCAGCATGGTCAGGCCGACGACGACGACCGTCCAGACGACGGTCCAGGTCAGCACTCCGGCCAGGCGGGGGTCCCCGAAGAGCTTGCGGTACTTGACCAGGCCGGCCGGGCCGTGGTCGGTGCCGGTGGTGTCGATCTTCCGCAGTGAGGTGGCGACCATCTCGACGACCGGCCACACGACCACGCCGAGGATGAGCACGATGGCCGGGGCCAGCCACGGCAGTGGCCCGAGCCGTTCGAACAGGGCACGGCGCCCGGGTGCGGGGCCCGGGCCCGGGGCCGACGGACGCTTCGGCGGCGCGGCCGGCCGGGCGGGTTCGCCGGGCCGGGCGTCTGTGCTGCTGGGGGATGACACGGTGTCGGGATTCCTTGTTCGCTCGTCCGGGTCACTCACCGGCCTGCTGCGCGGCCTTCTGGAGCGCGTCGAGGGTCTTCTTCGGGTCGCTGACCGCGCTGCCGATCTGCGTCTTGATCTGCGCGGAGACCGCCGGCCAGGTCGGGTCGCTGAGGGGGTAGAACGTGGCGGTGGGCAGGATCTGCAGGAACGGTGCCAGGGCCTGCTCGTCCGGATCGGCCTGGAGCGCGGTGAGCGCGGACCGGGTTACCGGCAGCAGGCTGTACTCCTTGTCGAACCTCACCGCGTTGTCCCGGCCGTAGGCGAAGTCGAGGAAGGCCTTGACCTGTTCCTTGTGGCCGCCCTTCCTGAAGGCCATCATCCAGTCGGCGACGCCGAGGGTGGCCTTTCCGGTGCCGTCCTTGCTGGGCATCGCGGTCCAGGTGACGTCCATGCCCTTGAGGTCGTTCAGCTGGGTGGGGATGCCGTTGAGCATGCCGACCTTGCCGGAGGCGAAGTCCTTGGCCAGGTCGGTGCGGTTGACGGAGGCCGGGCTCTGCTCGGTCAGGCCGGCGTCCACCCAGCTCTTGAGCTGCCCGAAGGTGTCGACGTTGGCCTGCGAGTTGATGCTGTACCGGCCCTTGGCGTCCTGGTAGCCGCCGTGGTTCTCCAGCATCCAGATGAACGACTCGCCCTGCGCCTCCTCCTTGCCCAGCGGCACGCCGAGCGGGATCTCCACGCCGGCGTTCTTCAGCGCGGTGGCGGCGGTGGTGAGGTCGGCCCAGGTCCTGGGCGGGGCGGCCGGGTCGAGGCCGGCCTTCCTGAAGAGCTCGTTGTTGAACAGGAACATCCGGGCGCTGGAGATGAACGGGATGCCGTACCGGGTGCCGTCCTGCTCGCCGGCCTGCGCCATCGCGGGGAGCAAGTCCGCCGCGGTGCTGCCGGAGAGGACCTCCTGGGCCGGGTAGAGCTGGCCGTTCTTGGCGAAGTCCGCGTAGCCGCCGGTCTGCAGGACGTCCGGCTGGTTGCCGTTCTGCACCATCGTCTTGACCTGGGTGTCGATGTCGTTCCAGTTGATGACCTGGAGGTCGACCTTGATCTCGGGGTTCTGCTGCTCGAAGGCCGAGATCACGCCCTGCCAGTACGCCTGACTCGGGTTCTGGCCGTTGGAACCGTAGTCGGCGGCGACGAACCTGATCGTCGTCACCCCGTCGGCGGAGGTCGAACCGGAGGCCGAGCCCTTGCCGCATCCGGACAGTGCGAGCGTTCCGGCCAGGGTGGCCGCGGACAGGGCGAAAAGGCGCCGCTTCATCTCTGGTACCGCCTTTGCGAGTGGGGGCCGACCCCGCGGTGGCCCGGGTGAGGGATGGTGCGACCTGCACGAAGCTGCGCTGCATGACCACTGTTTGATCAACATCGAGCAGATGCGCCGAACTGAGTTTGCCTCGCCGGCCGGGTGCCGCAAGGCACTCGGTGGATCAGTATTGCTCACAGATGACGCGTTGGGCTATGAATAGAGCAGTTTCAAGCAGATGCTTGCAGCAGAAAGCGGCGCTCGGTGCGGACCTGTCCCCGAGCGCGCCGCCCGTGCCCCCAGCGAGGAGAGCCAGATGAGTCACGTCGAACGGGAGATCGCCAGCCAGCCGGAGTGCTGGCGCAGGGCACTGGAACTGGAGCCCGCAGGACTGCCCGAGCACGGCGAACGGGTGGCCGTGATCGGCTGCGGCACCTCGCTCTACATCGCGCAGGCGTACGCGGGCCTCCGCGAGGGTGCCGGCCTCGGTGAGACCGACGCCTTCGCGGCCTCCGAGTTCCCGGCGGCCCGGGCCTACGACCGTGTCGTCGCCATCACCCGCTCGGGAACCACGACCGAGGTGCTCGCCGCGCTGCAGCGCTGCGGCGGGACGCCGACCGTCGCGCTCACCGGCGACCTCGCCACCCCGGTCGGCACGGCCGCCGGGACCGTGGTCGACCTGGAGTTCGCCGACGAGAAGTCGGTGGTGCAGACCCGCTTCGCCACCACCGCGCTGGCGCTGCTGCGCGGCCGCCTCGGGCTCGCCCCCGCCGACCTGGCCGCCCACGCCGAGCGGGCGCTGGCCGCCCCGTTGCCCGAACGGTCCACCGGGGCTGGCCAGTTCACCTTCCTCGGGACCGGCTGGACGGTCGGCCTGGCCCACGAGGCGGCCCTCAAGCTGCGCGAGGCCTCCGGGTCGTGGACCGAGTCCTACCCGGCCATGGAGTACCGGCACGGCCCGATCAGCGTCACCGGCCGCGGCAGCGTGGTGTGGTTCTTCGGCGAGCCGCCGACCGGGCTGGTCGACCAGGTCGAGCCGACCGGCGCCGTGCTGTCGGTGAGCGCGCTGGACCCGATGGCCGACCTGATCCGCGCCCAGCGGCTCGCCGTCGAACTGGCCAAGGGCCGCGGCCTGGACCCCGACCAGCCGCGCAACCTCACCCGCTCCATCGTGCTCACCCGGCCGTGACCGCGACGGCGATCGCCCTCGACGTCGGCGGAACCCACATCAAGGGCGCGGCGGTGGCCGCGGACGGCCGCCTCCGCCACACCGAGCGCTGGTTCACCCGCGCCGAACGCGGGCCGGAGGCCGTCCTCCAGACCGTCCTCGACCGCGCCGCCGAACTCGCCGGGCGCTTCCGCCCGGCCGCCGCGGGGATCGCCGTGCCCGGCATCGTCGACGAGGCGGCCGGCACCGCGGTGCTGGCCGCCAACCTCGGCTGGCGGGACCTGCCCGTCCGGCAGCTGCTGTCCGAACACCTGGGCATCCCGGTCGCGTTCGGGCACGACGTGCGGGCCGGGGGCATCGCCGAGGCCAGGGCCGGCGCCGGCCGCGGCAGCCGCGACTTCCTCTTCGTACCCGTCGGCACCGGGATCGCCGCCGCGCTGATGGTCGACGGGCGGCCGCTCACCGGCAGCCACACCCGGGCCGGCGAGCTGGGCCACCTGGTGGTGCGTCCCGGCGGCGAGCCGTGCGCCTGCGGCCGTCGCGGTTGCGTGGAGACCCTCGCCTCGGCGGCCGCCGTCGCCCGCCGCTACACCGCCGCCACCGGGGAGGCGGGCGTCACCGCCGAGCAGGTCGGCAGGCGCGCCGCGACCGGGGACCGCACGGCCGCCACCGTCTGGCGGGAGGCCGTCGACGCACTCGCCGACGGCCTGGCGAGCGCGATCACGCTGCTCGACCCCGAGCGGATCGTGATCGGCGGCGGCCTCGCCCGGGCGGGCGAGCCGTACTTCGCGCCACTGCGGGCGGCTCTGACGGCGCGGCTCTCCTTCCAGACGATGCCCGAGCTCCTGCCCGCCGAACTCGGCCACGAGGCGGGCTGTTTCGGTGCCGGACTGCTCGCGCGGGACCTTCTGGGCGAGGGAGCGGCGGCGTGATCCTCACCGTCACCCTGAACGCCGCCCTGGACATCACCCACCACCTGGACCGGATGCGCCCGCACGGCAGCAACCGGGTCCGGGCGGTGGCCCAGCGCGCGGGCGGCAAGGGCGTCAACGTCGCCCGGATCCTGCACGCCCTCGGCCACCCGACCGTGGTCACCGGCCTGACCGGCGGCCTCACCGGCCGGGCGATCCGCGCCGAACTGGCGTCCGCCGGCCTGGCCGACCGCATGCTGGCGATCGCGGGCGAGTCACGGCGGACGGTGGCCGTGGTCGAGGAGGACGCCGGGGACACCACGATCCTGCTCGAACCCGGCCCGGTGGTGGGCGTCGGGGAATGGGCGCGGTTCCTCGACCACCTCGACACCCTGCTGCCGCACGCCGCGGCGGCGGTCCTCTCCGGCAGCCTGCCGCGCGGCGTGCCCGAGGACGCCTACGCCCACCTGCTCCGGCTCGCGCACGCGCACGGCGTCCCGGCGGTGCTCGACGCCGACGGGACGGCGCTGAGCACCGCGTTGGCGGCCGGACCGGCCCTGGTCAAGCCGAACGCGGAGGAACTCACCGCCGCCACCGGCCTCACCGGTCCGGTGGCCGCCGCCCGCAGGCTGCGGGCCGCGGGCGCCGGTGCGGTGGTCGCCTCGCTCGGCGCCGACGGCCTGGTCGCCGTCACCCCGCACGGCGGTTGGCGCGCCCGCTCGCCCGAGCGCCTGGCCGGCAACCCCACCGGCGCGGGCGACGCCGCGGTCGCCGCGCTCACCCTCGGCCTGGTCCGCGGTGAGCCCTGGCCCGACCGGCTGGCCGAGGCCGTGGCACTGTCCGCGGCCGCCGTCGCCGCACCGCTGGCCGGCGACTTCGACCCCGCCCTCCACCACGCCCTGCGGTCCCGCGTGGACGTCCACCCCTTCGCCACCGAGGAGTCAGACCCATGCCCCTGAGCGGAACCGGCCCGATCGCCGCCGCCGCGGCCGAAGCCGCGTGCGGTGTCGGCGCCTTCAACGTCATCCAGCTGGAGCACGCCCAGGCGATCGTCGCCGGGGCCGAGGCCGCCGGTGCGCCGGTGATCCTGCAGATCAGCGAGAACGCCGTGCGCTACCACGGCGCCCTCGGGCCGATCGGCGCCGCCACGCTGGCCGTCGCCCGGGCCGCGCGGGTGCCGGTCGCGGTCCACCTGGACCACGCCACCTCCGTGGAACTCGTGGACCGGGCCGTGGAGTTGGGCTTCACCTCGGTGATGTTCGACGCTTCGGCGCTGTCGTACGCGGAGAACGTGCGGGCCACCGCCGAGGTGGTGCGCCGGTGCCACGCCGCGGGCGTCTGGGTGGAGGCCGAACTGGGCGAGGTCGGCGGCAAGGACGGCGTCCACGCCCCGGGGGTGCGCACCGATCCGGCCGAGGCCGCGGCGTTCGTCGCCGCCGCCGGCGTGGACGCGCTCGCGGTGGCCGTCGGCACCTCGCACGCGATGCCCACCCGCGACGCGGCGCTCGACTTCGAGCTCATCGGACGGTTGCGCCGGGCGGTGCCGGTCCCGCTCGTACTGCACGGCTCCTCGGGTGTGGCGGACGGGGACCTCACCGCGGCCGTGGAAGCCGGCATGACCAAGGTCAACATCGCCACCCACCTCAACCGGGTGTTCAGCACCGCCGTCCGCCGGGCCCTGGCCGACGACGCGCGGCTGGTCGACACCCGCCGCTACCTCGGGCCGGCCCGCGCGGCCGTCGCCGCCGAGGTCACCCGGCTGCTCGGCGTCCTCAAGGCCACAGCACCGGCGCCCTGAGCCACCACGACACGGCAACGGCCGCCCGTCCCCGCGTGGGGGAGGGCGGCCGTCGGCGTCGCTCAGGCGGGCTCGACGGTGGAGAACCTCTCGCCGCCGACGATCCACCGGCCGCGGCGCATGACGGCGACCAGGTCGTAGCCCTCCGAGTCGACCACGACCAGGTCGGCGAGCTTGCCGGTCTCCAGCGAGCCGATCGAGTCGCCCAGGCCGAGCAGCCGGGCCGGGGTGGCGGACAGCGACTCGACGGCCTGGCCGAGCGTCAGCCTCCCGACGGTGAGGGCTCTTCGGAACACCCGGTCGAGGGTCGCCGTGGACCCGGCGATGGAGCTGCCGTCCGGGAGCATGGCCACGCCGTCCTTGACCTCGACCTGGAGCGGGCCGAGCGGGTAGAGGCCGTCGCCCATGCCGGCCGCGCCCATCGCGTCGGTGATCAGGGCGACCCGGTTCGCGCCGGCCGTGCCGTAGGCGAGGTCCAGGACGGAGGGGTGCAGGTGCACGCCGTCGTTGATCAGCTCGACGGTGACCCGCTCGTCCTCCAGCAGCGCCACGAT